>CAYZKP010000044.1:5447-6361 GCA_964479245.1 uncultured Candidatus Saccharibacteria bacterium
CTCCTCGCTCTGTGGCGCATATTTGACGCCTCCCATTTCAAGCGGCCGGTTTTTAATGTCCCTGATATATTGCGCAAGCGTCCGTTTGCCTGACGCAATCGCGAGAATCCCGAGCGTGAGATCTGCAACGGCTTTATCTTCCGGCAATTCAATAACGAACCCCTTACCAAGCGCCCTCTCCCACTGGTTCACGATTTCACTATTAAGCCCATACCCCCCGTAATGCCGGTGCAGCAGAAAAACGTTTCCCTTAAATTTTGCTTTTAATTCATTAAAAATTGTAAAAGAATCAACTGATCCGTGTTGTCCTCCGAAATGTCTCTGCAGTTCCTCCTTAGTCATTGTTTCCCGAAACGACTCGTCACCGGTAAACAATATAATTGGCAATTCTGCGTTTTCCATGTCATACAGTCGGGCGTAGTAATACGCAATAAACTCATACGATTCAAAATGCTGTCCACCACCATTGCCCTCTACCCAAATTTTTTTAAGCATCGCATCGAGTTCTTTTACGGGAGAAAAATCACAGATTTGAAGAGGTCCGCTGTCACTTAAAACATCACCGACCGCGGCAAGACTTACCTGCGTATCGTTAAGATACCCCTGTTCCACAATCTGCCCTGCAATCATAGGCATCTTATCAAAAATAATTTTCGGCAAAATCCCCATTGAACCGGTAACATCAAGTGCATACACCAACGGGCTCCCGCACCGAGAAAGCACGCGCCTGTCTTTTGGTAAAAGTTCTTTTGCGAGTGAACCGCGTGACATTTGTTCTTGAGCAAAAGATGTATATCCAGCAGACGTTACACGACCCGTTGAAACATCTCGATCATAGTAGGAGCCGCCACCGCCCATCTCAACCTTCCTTTCCGCGCGATCTTAACGTTGAGTCTAAACACACCATATACCAT
>CAYZKP010000045.1:0-1855 GCA_964479245.1 uncultured Candidatus Saccharibacteria bacterium
AGTCGCCTGCTCAGAATGTTGGCACGGGGCGCGAAACGCCGCCAGAGGTTGATTTTAAGGCTACGAAAACAGATTCAGGAGAGGGCGCGGTTTTAACATGGTCAAGCTCCGGCGCTCATAGATGTGTTGGAACTAATTTTGATACAGGACAAAAAACAAAAGGTGAAGTTACGGTGACTCCGACCAAAATTACTGCATATACTATCGTGTGTTCTGGATGGAGCGGCGGAAATGACACATCGCGCTCCATTCAAATAACTCCGTCTCCAAAAACTCCCGGTGTTCAAATCCCAACTATTAATTTTCACGCATCATCTGATTTCACTGGTCGAGAGACCGTGCTTTCGTGGGAGAGTACAAACGCGACAACGTGCACAAGTGAAAATTTTGAAACAGGCAGTGCTATTTCAGGATCAATTAAGGTTACTCAAACAGTAGACACAAAATATTTACTTACCTGTTCTGGCGTTGGCGGCTCGCGAAGCGCGGTTGTTGCTGTCGACGTGCTTGAAGATGTCGCACAGCCAAAGGGTCCCACTATTTCTGTAAAAAAACTTCAGGGTGAAGCGATTATTTCTTGGACCGCTCCCGTTCCGACGTGTGCGATCAAAGGCAGTGACGGTTTTTACTACGTTACATCTTCAAAAACTGGTTCCGTAAATGCAGGCCCTCTTATTTCAAGCGTGAATTACACTATTACCTGCGAAGTTACCCGTTAAAAATTTACTGTCATCCGATGTCCGTATGGACATCGGATGTTGGTAGTTTAATAGTTCTTTTTGTATTCAGACAGCGGGATAAATCTGTTATACTCTCATAATGGATAACGAAAAACAGGCAATGGGGATGCGTATTAAAGCAATTGAAGCGGAGATGTCCTCCGCGGATTTTTGGAATAATAAAGAGCGGGCGAAAGAGGCGATAAAGGAATTAAACGAACTCAAGGCAAAAGCGGCCGAAGTCAACAAGTATGACAAGGGGCATGCGATTATTACTATTTTCTCTGGAGCTGGGGGAGATGATGCTGAAGATTTTTCACGAATACTCTATGATATGTACGCGAAATATATTGAAAAACGGGGGTGGGGTTTGCGCATCCTTCATAAAAACGAAAACAATCACAATGGATACCGCAATATTACCTTTGAAGTTGAAGGAAAACAGGCATATGGGATACTCAAAAACGAATCGGGCGTGCATCGGCTTGTGCGCGTATCTCCTTTCTCTGCCAAAAAACTTCGTCATACCTCTTTTTCCATGGTTGAGGTGATCCCCAAAATAGAAAAACAAGAAATTGATATTTCTCCTGCAGACATCAAGATAGAATTTGCGCGTTCAAGCGGCCCTGGCGGGCAGAACGTAAACAAACGCGAAACAGCGGTTCGCATTCTCCATATACCGACGAATATCGCTGTGCACGTTGATTCAGAACGGAGCCAAGAGAGCAATCGCCAAAAAGCGCTTGAGATTTTGAAGGGCAAGTTGTTTGTGCAAGCAGAAAAGAGGCGGGCGCAAGAAGAAGTAAAACTCCATGTTTCAAAAACAACGGAGGCGGAATGGGGAAACCAGATACGTTCCTATGTTCTGCATCCATATAAACTCGTGAAAGACCACCGAACAGGGGTTGAGGTAAGGGATACCGATGCGGTATTATTAGAAGGAAGGCTCGACGAGTTTGTTGAGGCGGAGAAGAACTTGTAATTGCAAATTATGAACTTAAAAACTTAATTTACAATCTGGAATCTTCAATCTGAAATTATTATGATTCACTACGATAAAGTTTCAAAAATTTACGCCGATAACTCAATCGCCTTAGACGAGGTGACGCTCGTGATTGAACCCGGGGAGTTTGTTT
>CAYZKP010000045.1:1865-6361 GCA_964479245.1 uncultured Candidatus Saccharibacteria bacterium
AAAACAACACTGCTTAAAATGTTGCTTGCGGAAGAGGAGCCGACTGTGGGAAATGTTTTTTTTGAATCAATTGATATCCACCTATTGCCCCATAAACACATTCCTTCTTTTAGAAGGCGTATCGGGGTGGTTTTTCAAGATTTTCGACTGCTTCCACATAAAACTGCGTACGAAAACATCGCATTTGCAATGGAGGCCGCGGGGCGAACGGACGAAGAAATTGCCTCTGATGTTCCACAAGTATTAGAGCTCGTTGATTTGGGTAATAAAATGTGGAATTTTCCGAGCGAACTATCGGGCGGTGAAAAACAGCGTATTGCAATCGCACGCGCGATTATCAATCAGCCGGATGTGATTATCGCGGATGAGCCGACAGGAAACCTTGACCCGTTAAATACAAAAGAAATTATAGAAATTTTAAGTAAAATTCATGAAATGGGCACAACGGTTCTTTTGACGACTCACAACAAAGGGGTAATTGATTCTCTGCGCAAACGAGTTATCACCATGGATAAGGGCAAAATTATTCGTGATGATAAATCAGGGAGATACGCGCTGTAATGTACATCGTGTAACGTAGAACTTAAAACGCAAGAATTATAATATTTAATCTATGTTCTGGACTAACATACGAAGAATCATACGAGGAGGCTTTATCAATTTTTGGAGAAATGGCTTTGTTTCTCTTGCCTCAATTCTTGTTATTACCATTACACTGTTTCTCATCGGCTCGCTTATCTTTTTTAGCGCGGTTTTGAATTTTGCGCTTGACGAACTTAAAAACAAAGTAGACGTGAACGTATACTTTACCGTTTCGGCAGGAGAGGCTGACGTGCTTAATGTAAAACAAAATCTTGAATCACTGCCCGAAGTAGCACTCACCACCTATACTTCGCGCGAGCAGGCACTTCTAGATTTTAAGGAACGCCACAAGAGTGATTCCCTGACGCTGCAGGCGCTTGAAGAATTGGGGGAAAATCCTTTGGGGGCAAGTTTAAACATTCGCGCGAAAGACCCATCGCAATACGAATCTATCACTGCGTTTCTTGAAAACATAAGTGGTGGAGAGGGCGGCGCGCTCGTTGATTCAATCAATTATCACCAAAATAAAACCGCAATTGACCGATTGGGGCGGGTGATTGATGGCGCAGAAACATTAGGGTTCGCAATTATTATTGTTATGGCGGCAATTTCTGTGGTCATTGTATTTAACACGATACGACTTGCTATTTACACATCGCGGGAAGAAATTAGCGTTATGCGGCTGGTTGGAGCAGAAAATCGATTTATCCGGGGTCCGTTTATTGTTGAAGGGTTCCTCTACGGTGTGTTTTCAGCACTAGTCACTCTCATTATTTTTTATCCGGTAACTGCATGGATGGGGAGCGCGACAGAGCGTTTCTTTGGCGGTATCAATGTGTTTGATTATTACCTAGAAAACTTTGGACAAATTTTTCTGATTATCGCCGTGTCGGGAATTGTGCTCGGCATGCTTTCAAGTTATATTGCGGTGCGTCGGTATTTAAGCAGAAAATATGCTAAACACTATTAACTGGCAAACAGAATTTTTAATTTTAAATTTCGAATCAAACTTGAATATATCAATTTTTAAAAATTCTATCATTTAAAATTGATTCAAAATTCAACATTCAAAATTTAATTTTTACATGACCAAGATTCCCCATAAGTATATTTTTGTAATAGGCGGTGTGATGTCGGGCGTTGGAAAAGGCATCGCGACATCTTCTATCGCAAAAATTATGGAGGCGCGGGGGTTTTCGGTCAACGCGGTAAAGGCAGACCCCTATTTAAACGTTGACGCGGGCACTATGAATCCCACCGAACACGGTGAGGTTCTTGTTTTGAAAAGCGGACTTGAGTGCGACCAGGATATGGGCAACTATGAACGCTTTTTGGGGAAAGATCTTAAAGATGATTTCTATATCACAAGCGGGATGGTGTACAAAAATGTCATAGACAAAGAGCGGAATCTCGGATACCGCGGCAAATGCGTTGAGGCGATTCCGCATATTCGCGATGAAATAATTCGCCGCTTCAGGCAAGCGGCGAAAATTGATGACGCTCATGTAACCGTTATTGAAATTGGAGGCACGGTCGGAGATTACCAAAACATTATGTTCATTGAGGCGGCTCGCGTGCTTAAGGTGGAACAACCCGATGACGTGCTTTTTGTGCTCGTTTCATACCTTCCGATTCCAAGCATGGTAGGAGAGATGAAAACGCGTCCCACACAAAATGCGGTACGGCAACTGAACTCGTATGGCGTTCAGCCAGATTTCATTATCGCGCGAAGCGAAAAACCGCTTGATAAACGACGCAAAGAAAAAATCGCTGTTTCTTGTAATGTCTTATCGGAGCACGTAATCTCTGCGCCAGATGTAACGAGTATTTATGATGTGCCGGTGAATTTTGAAAAAGACAAAATCGGTGAAATGATTTTGGGAATGCTCAAGTTAAAAAAGGCTCGCTCCACAAACCACATGGCGCGCTGGAGAAGGTTTGTCTCAAAAAGCAAAGAAGCAAAAAAGACGGTGCGGATCGCGCTTATCGGAAAATATTTTGATACCGGGGATTTTGTACTCTCCGATTCATACATTTCGGTAATTGAAGCGCTTAAAATTTCAGCATTTACGCAAGACAGAAAACCAGAATTAGTATGGCTCTCTGCAGAGGAGTTTCGTTGTGCCCGGCGGATTTGGCGAGCGCGGAGTGGAAGGAAAAATAAAAGTTATTCAATATGCGCGAGAAAAGAAAATCCCGTATCTTGGCCTGTGCTACGGCATGCAACTTGCGGTTGTTGAGTACGCGCGGAATGTCTTAAAATTAAAAAACGCGCACACAACCGAGGTGAGTTCGGAAACGCCACATCCGGTGATTGACGTAATGCCGGAGCAGAAAAAAATTATTGCGGAAGAAAATTATGGAGGCTCCATGCGCCTTGGCGGCTACGTCGCGCTTCTTAAAAAAGGAACAATTGCGCGGAGGGCTTATGGTGAGGAAACGGTTGAGGAGCGGCATCGCCATCGCTACGAAGTGAATCCAGAATATGTGGAGCGATTAAAAAAAGGGGGGATTGTTTTCTCTGGCATTTCACCTGATAGAAAACTTATGGAAATTATGGAATTGCCGCAGGCCGTTCATCCATTTTTTCTCGGTACGCAGTTTCATCCGGAGTTTCAAGCACGCCCTCTAATGCCCCACCCGCTCTTTACGGAATTTATAAAAGCAGGAATTAGAAAAAAATAATTTATATATAAAAGATGAGGCCCCCGCGAAACGTGCGGGGGCCTTTGGGGGCGCGCCTTGTGAGCGCACCTTGTTCAGGCGGTCAGCTGTGCCTGCGACATGCCGGCGAAGATGTTGACGATCTTCTGGACAGCGGCGATTCGGTCCTTGCCTCGCGCGACGTCCTCGCGAAGGTTTTCAACCATGGCTTCGCCGCCCCTTTTGGTCGCGCTGATCTGGCGTTCGAGCTGTTCGATCCGGTCTTTCGTCTGGTGCTCGACGATCGGGATATTCGCCTCGGCCGCCTGCACCATCTCCATCTTTTCGTTCAGCTCCTCGTCCGCATCGCTCGACACGGTGAGCACCACGCCGCCGACCTCCTTGACGACAGCGAGCGTCGTGATGAGTGTCGCCGGGTCGGGGGTATGGCCCCCGTCCGTGATCATCCCGAGAACTCGCTCCATTTGGGCGAGGCCGAATGTCGGCCGTCGGAAGAAAGAAAACATCGTAGTCTCCTCTAGTTGGGGTTTCTGGTACCAGAATTTACAGGGCTCCCGTCCTATAATTCATTGTTAATTATACACTATATAACTTTTTTGTCAAGAACAAAAAAGTGTATGAAAACAAGGGTGTTTTCCAAACATTCTTTTCTTCCTCTGGTAGATGAGAATGTTTATCCAAAAAACGAAGCGAGTGAATACGCCCATGGTTCCTGCACAAATAGATAGGCAAGCGCGGCGCCAAGGAGCGCCATATTTTTTGAAAACATAATCATGTCCATCATTTTTGCATTCGGATCTTCTATTTTCCAAAACGCGTGCATCATAAAAGTTACTGGTATCAGGAAAATAACTAATGCCCATACCGCCCATGTCACATAGACCCCAGTTAAGATTCCAAATCCGCTGAATATAATTAAGAGACCGCTTCCATATACTGCAAGCTTCGGAGCCGGTACTCCTTTTGTCGCGGTATACTGCGCCATGCTTTCTCCCTTTAGAAAATGATTAATGCCGCTCCACAAAAAATACCCGCCAAACAAAATTCTGCTTAACAAAAATAAAAATTCCATATTATAAAATAAAAATTGAATCTAATAATATCTTTTATTGTATCCTTTCTTTCGTATTACGACAATTATGCGAATTGCACAAAGCCCTAAAAAACGATACGGTATATAGTATTGCCGGATCGTCTAGTGGTAGGACGCCGCGCTCTGGACGCGGAAACTGGGGTTCGAATCCCTGTCC
>CAYZKP010000046.1:0-4079 GCA_964479245.1 uncultured Candidatus Saccharibacteria bacterium
GAGCATCAAAGGTGATGGTTAAGGGTAGCGACGGATGGATTTCATGAATATGCAGGGCAAAAATTTCTCCATTTTCCGCCCGCGCCATTTCAAGCGCGATGTTTGTTATGTCGGGCACGTGGTTTTTGTTTTCTTCAATCGGAAGCACAATGCGATATCCTGATTTTTGTTGAAACCGGGTCGCGTGCTCGTATTTGATTTCTTGTGCAAGATTTTTTTGGTCCGTTACGCGCGTGTAGCCTAAGTAGTTTACGAGTCCGAGCAAGAGCCAGATAACGGTAAGATATATGGCAGTCGGGCTCACATGAAATAGCGCGATACCGAGTGCGACATAAAGTGCAACCGCGATAAGCGGCAGGAGAACTCCAAACGGAACGACATAATACCAATCTGCTTCCGGTTTTTTCCTACGCAGTTGAATGTAGGCGATATTGAGCTGCATGAAAAGCGCTATAAATAAAATATCAGCAACGCTCGCGATGTCTTTAAGCGGCAGGAGTGTTGCCGCGCTTATGATGATGACAATAGAAACGAGAAGCGCAAGATACGGCGTTTTTGTTACGGGATTTATTTTATTTAATTTGTGCCAGATAAAATTATCGCGCGCCATTGCGAAAATGACTCGCGAGGAAGCGTAAATGGTAGCATTGAGCGCCGCAATGTTTGCAAGCAATCCCGCGACAATCATGAGCGGATACCCAAACGGAAGAAATTGTCGCGCCGATTCTATAATTGCCCGCTCTCCCGATTCTCCCAAAAGTCCCCACGAAGGAACGCCACTTCCCTGTGTAACGGCAATCATAATTGCCGAAATAAGAAGGTAGAGCGCCGAAACAATTGCCCACGAACTAAAAAGCCCGACCTTAAGAGTGCGCGAAGGATTTTTTGCTTCCTCTCCTGATTGTGCTTGAATCTCTGAACCTTCAAACGCGATATAAAAAAGTCCTGCCGCCTGAAGTACTCCGGCAATACCAAACGGGAGAAGGGGATCAAGATTAAACGAAATGTGCTCAATGGGTACGCTCCACGCCTGTTTTAGACCAAAGAGAATATATAAGATGAGAATGCCGAGGATTGAAACGGTAACGACTCCGCCGGCTGTTCCAGAGAATGAAACACCTCGCCGATGTACTAACCCAAATAAAATAATGATGCCAACCGTGAAAACGACTTTCCAAATATCCGTATTTTCAACAAACGGAATAGGACCGAAGAAAGAGAAAAATTCTTTCGCAAAAATGCCGAACGAAACCGCATACAAAGCGCACGCGACGGCGCTTGCCATAAAAGAAAACCAACCGCTTAAAAATCCTTGGATATTGCCAAGTCCAGCCCTTACCCAGGTGTATCCGCCGCCCGCTTGCGGAAATGTGGTTGCAAGCGAAATATATGAGTTCAGGTTTAAAAATGAAATCAGCGCGCCTAAAAGAATTGCGATGATGAGGCCGCCACCCGCAAGTCCTGCGGCATGTCCTATTAAAGTAAAAATACCTCCACCGAGTAAGGCGCCGATACCAAGAAGCGTCACTCGTGTAACGCCGAGAGTTCTCGAGAGGGTGATTGGTACTGGGGGAGTATCTTGTGTTTTGTCACTGATAATAAAGCTCATAAAGGGAACCAAGGCATTCAAAAAGCAGACAAGAGGTAATCACGTCTGCCTAGTGTGGTTTTATATTTACATGGTATCAGATTTTTGAAAGGTGTAAACGAGATGGTTGTTTTTTCAAAAAGAAAAAACCGTCGAGCTTAGCTCGACGGTTTACAACACTTGTTCTTTGCGGGTGATGATTTTATGAGTTAGCAAACATTGAATGTCTTTTCTTTGAGTTTGTGTATAGATGTTGGGCCGTAGGAAGTGAAAGCAATCGGAACGGGTATGTGATCTCTTATGTGTTTCAGAAATTGATCGTGCATATTCTTTCCCGTTAAGACTTCGTACACCGGATGACATGCAAAGATCTCCTCTCCGCTTCTTATTTTAGGAATCGCATAGACCTTGTTTACGTCGTATGCTACACAGATTTTAAGGCGGCTGAAATTTTTGATTTTATCAAGGTTTGTTACGACAAGACCATCTACCTTTCCGACACATTGTAGCGCATATCTAAGCGCGACCATATCAAACCACCCAATTCTAAATTTTCCCTGCCAGCAATTTTTCGTGTTATGCATATCCGGTAATTGTTTAGTAAGCTCTGCGTCTTCAGTAATAAATGGACCGTTGCCATGTCGCGTAGCATATGCTCGCACTACGCCCAAGGTTACAATTTTACCGGAGAAATTTGTCAGTAATTCTTGCGCATTCGCAAAAGTACAATCTGATTTTGTAACGAATGGTTTAAAGCCGAAATTCCTGTCTAACAGTGCGCCCTGTGCGCCCTCAAACACGACTACGCCAGGGCGGCCCAGTATTTCTTTTAATAACGATCCGTTGTCGAATGTTATAGGAAGGCGAGAAAATACTTTATATGATTCGCAACATCTTTCAAGCAGGTCTTTTGACCGCATCTCATTCAAACATCCCTCAATTTCTTGTCCGTGTGCGGTCCGCGCTAGAGTTTTTGCCACAGCATATTTGTTTTTTTGTAGATTCTGTAATTTTTTATAAACAATATCAGCATTTTGCAGATCTCCAGTCAGTAATGAATAATCTGGCGTCTTTAAGAAATCATTCATAGCTTCTCCGACCCCCATTCCGCAACTTCCCAATCTGTGTGTGCCGCGAGCAAGCTCACGTATCTGTCCCGTAAATTTATGAAACGGAGTTATGATTGGACATTCAGTACTAATAGTCAATTGGAGCAATGCGTCGCGCACGCCCTTTTCGGCTAAGACTTCCCATTCAGAGACAAGGCGCAGGGGATCAACGAACATATATTTGCTGAGATATGTTGCGGTATCTGGGACAAGAGTGCCGGAACCAAATTGCGCGAAGCAATGGTGCAGGCCAGAAGGGGTAACGACATTGTGCGCCGCTTGCGAACCCCCATTGTAACGAATCACTGTGTGGGCGCCATATGTATTGACCAGATAGTCAACGGTTGTTCCCTTCCCTTCGTCTCCAAACGAAAGTCCGCCGACGATAAATGCTACTCTTTTTTCCATAGCACACCCTCGTTCGTTTTCAGGAAAGTAGAGATGTCATTCCACGCACTCATTATTTCGGAGAACTGTCTTGCGGCCTCATCAGAGAACATAAAATTTCGATACCCCAGACGAAACATGAGCGCGATGTCAGCAATGTCGCCCATTGTAGTTTCTCTTGTCTCCCACAGTCCTTGTAAAATCCTTGACGCGACAATCGCAAAGGGATCACACGTGATAATGTCTTTCAGCGCTTCCAGGATTAAAACCGGCTTATCGCCAAAGCTCACGAAGAGATCATCTCTTGCTGCCATGAGGTGTTCTTGCGGTATCATTGGTCTCTGTTTTATAAGCTGCACGCCGTTTTTAGATTCAATTTTAAGAATAACTGCCAAGTTTCCTCTTTCTTTTTTGGAAAAGCACGCATAAAACTCTTGCACGTCTTTTTCTTCCTCAACAAAAGAAAGCATAAAATGACAGATTTGTAGCTTTTGTGCGGCTTCTATGTATGCGCTATCGAGTCCCCCCAAAAAACCCTTAATCTTGAAATGGCCTCCAACAACGTGGGCGCTCTGACTTTCTCCAAAGTAGTAATTGCGAAGGGCTGGTCCGTTTTCTATGAACAGCCTTCTTGTGGCAATATGTGCTCCCGAAACATCAAACCAGCCTGCGTTCCTTATATATATGCGAGCTGGTGGGGTAACGCGGAAATCTCGGTTAAGAGTTATTGATCCTGCATCAAACGGGGTCCAGCGAGCAATACGCATTTGTCTTCCTTCTAAATCAACATATAAAGGTTTATCGTGGTAATCGGTAATGCGTTTTATTTTTTCTAAAATTTCAAGTGGCTCGAGTGGACTACCACCTCCGGTATTGTATCGAACGGCGGTAATTGATGGGTGCGCAATGATTTCTTCTACAAGGGCGAGTGATCGGTCTGACGTAACTGTGGGAAGGGTGCCGATGAGCATGATGCGCCCTGTCTTTTCGTGTCT
>CAYZKP010000046.1:4089-6328 GCA_964479245.1 uncultured Candidatus Saccharibacteria bacterium
TAGAAGCAGTTTTTGTAATGTTTTTTCGTTTCTTTGTATCATATTAAATAATATTTTTGAAAATGTCAAATTAAAAAAGCTTTAAAAGCTAAGGCTTTTAAATTATGTATATAAACAATTTATTTTTATATAATCTTCAATTTCTTTACTGACAAAGTTGCCGATATTCTTTCCTTGCGCAACCAATTCTCGAACGGTTGAAGACGAGCCAAATATTTCATCTGTTGCAATAAATTCTGATTTTGGGGGCAAGTCTTTGTCTGCAGTTTCTGTTTCGCTTCTCCCCACGACGACCCAACGCAAATTTGTCCAAATTTTTTCTCCGTGTTTCCAGGAATTTTGAATGACTGATTTACCATTTTTTTCTTTTGTGACGAGATCTTCGCCAACAATAAACCAGATTTCATCGTCAGAAAACATGTCCTTGTAAATTTTCTCTAACTGATACGTTGGCGTGAACACGCCACTGTCTAGATCACGTAGATCAATTTCTACGCCCGGCATTTTTCCGAATGTGATCTCGGCCATTTTTTTTCGATGTTCAAGCAGTACGGAATTAATTGATTCTTTGTCGTCTCGTGGTCCGCACGGAACTACATATACAACATCAAATCGTTTCAGGACATCATACAGTACCTGTAGATGGTGTAAGCTCGGTGGATTGAAACTTCCACCATAAACCGCGATACGCATCGGCGCAGTTTCAAGCATGTTCTTTTTTAACATCTTGTATCGCGTGGTGAAATAATGAGGCAAGATCGATCTCCGCAAGTCGTATCCGAATGCTCGTTTGCTGACAATGAGAATGGGGGGCATTTGGTTTGTTTTGAAAAATGAATCGCAATACAGTACCCAGTGTTTTTCGAGATCAGCAATAAATTTTCGTGCCGATGGAAACAGTCGTTTAACCGTTCCTGCCTCAAGCTGTAACTTGCTCTCAAGTGTTCCTTCCTTATACATATCAATGAACCACTCTGGACCGAGTCTAAATTCTGTAAATGCGCGCACCATCTCATCGTGGTATCCACGACGGAAGATGTTTCCGTAATGAAATGGGTCTTTCTGTCTGATGTTTAATTCGGCAGTTGGCGCGACAGTAAAACACGAAGCAGGAATTACATTTTTTTTAAACACGCGCACATTCAAGTAATTTCCAAGTTGATAGATTTCTCGCTTAACCATGTCGCCCAACACAGCAAAAGCCCCTGCTATATCGCCGTAGAGAGTACCATATCCGAACGCGGCTTCTACTTTGTTGGTGTTGCAAACAAATGCTCCCTGTTCTTTTTGTGCAATTGCCGCAAGTACTTCCATGCGTGCTCGAGCCTGGACATTTTCGTGCGCCAGTGTTCCCTCTTGTATATTAAGCGCACGCATTGTTGATTCGACAATAGTGTCTATTGGAACTATTTGTAAATCAATGTGTAGGTTATCGGCAAGCAGCGCTGCGCGTTTCCGGCTTTCTATCGTGCTGTATTTGCTGTATGGCATAAAAACGCCGATTGCTCTATTGTTCCCCAGCGCATCAACACACGCGGTAGTAGAAACTGCCGAATCAATTCCACCGCTTATTCCAATTATGATTTTTTTGAAAGGGGAGCAGAATTCTTTAATCGCATTGTGAACTGCACGGTAGAGTTCTCGTGCGTCGTTCTGTGCTTCTTCATGAATCACTGGCAGTTTTTCCGTTATGGTACAGAAATGAGTACCTCGAGCGTAGGGAGCCACTTCAAACACGATATTGCCGTTTTGATTGTACACGGTTGAGCTTCCTTCAAACACGATTAGGTTTTTCCCGTTGTTTTGAAGTCCGACATTATTGACATAAACAAAAGGAACCTGACACTGTGAAAGCAAATTTTTAACGACGCTGTGTCGTTTACGATTTTTTTGCCATCCCCACGGTGACGCAGAAATATTGATGAGTAACTCTGCGCCACCCTCTGCCAATATTTCACCGGGATTTGCAAAATAGTCTTCGTGCCACATGTCTTCGCACAACATCACGCCAATGTTTACCGCACGGCCATCTTGTAGCGTGATGGGAAAAACGCGGAGGCGCTCGTCAAGCGTTTGCATATTTTCTTGAGCTAGCTTCCTTTGCGAATAAAAGTGGCGGTCGTCATCAAACATTCGATAATTTGGATGCAGTGTTTTGACCGCATGCCCGATGTACGTACCATTACTGAAGATTACCGCAGCATTATAGAGTCTTCTTCGGCCGTCTTCACGCCTCATT
>CAYZKP010000047.1:0-5698 GCA_964479245.1 uncultured Candidatus Saccharibacteria bacterium
AGTATGGCATGCCACCAGCTGGGGGTGTGGGTATCGGAGTAGACCGGTTAGCGATGCTTTTAACCGACAGCCACAATATTAAAGATGTGATTCTTTTCCCAACCATGCGTCAGAAAGAATGAATGTGGATTTATAATTTAACCCCGAAGTAAACCCTTTGGTTTGTGATGGGGTATGGATTTTAGATTTAAAATTAAACATAACAGCACTCGTATTGTTTATCCACAGACTTATCCACAGATAAAATTTTTGAGAACTCCTTAAAACGCTTTTATTTTAAGCGTTTTTTGTTTTTCGTTCATATACAAGCCCCATATTTAAAATTGGTGTTGTGGAATAAAGTGGAATATAATTTATCTTATGTGGTATAAAGTGGTATTTGAGAAATCTGAACCCTTCTCACTATCACGTGCCACAGATCGGGTATAGTTTGAAAGAAAATTGTGGGGATTGCAGGTAAGCGCATGATACTCTCTTTTTCCTGACAGTTTTAGAGAGCTTCCTCGTCACTTACCTGCGTACTCCACCACAACCTTTACACTTTACCCACTTAAACTGTCATGCTTATCGGGGAATACAAACACACAATTGATGCGAAGAAACGGCTTTCCTTGCCGGCACGCTTTCGAAAAGAATTAGGAAAAAAAATTGTAATTACCCGAGGTCTTGATAATTGTTTGTTTGTCTATCCGCGGAAAGAGTGGGAAAAATTTTTAACGCGGCTGAAGGAACTTTCGGTGGGACAAGCGAATACGCGCGGATTTAACCGGTTTATGCTTGGGGGCGCGGTTGACACTGATATTGATTCGCTCGGCAGAATTCTTATTCCTGATTTTTTAAAAACGTTTGCGGGGCTTAAAAATTCGGTTGTGCTTGTCGGGTTAAATGATCGTGTGGAAATTTGGGACGAGGTAGCATGGAATGCGTACCGTACGCGCATTGAAAAAGAAGCCGACGTTTTTGCGGAACGGTTAGGAGAAATAGGGGCACTCTAAGGATTTAAGATACAAAATTTTAGATTTAAGATTTAGAATTTCAGATTTAATATTTTTCAATTATATCTGAAATCGTATATCTGAAATCTGATATTGCATATGCACATTCCGGTTCTTTTACACGAAGTTTTAAAATATTTATCACCGCAGCCGGGAAATATTGTTGTTGACGGAACGGTTGGCGGCGGCGGGCACGCTTTAATGCTTGCGGAGGCGGTGGGAAAAGAGGGAATGCTTATCGGACTTGATGAGGATACGCGAGCACTCGAAGAGACACAAAAAGCGCTTACAGGAGTTGCTGCACAGATTTGTCTTCAAAATCTTAACTTTAGAAATATTGATAAAGCTGTAAAGAATTGCGGAGCAGAAACAGTGGACAGCATCCTTTTTGATCTCGGATTAAGTTCTTTGCAACTTGAGCTGTCAGGAAGAGGTTTTTCTTTTCAAAAAAGCGAACCACTCCTTATGACATTTAAGACGTCTCCCAAGGAAGGGGATCTTACTGCCTACGAAATCGTCAATTACTGGGAAGAAAAACGAATTGAAAAAATTCTTAAAGAATACGGAGAAGAGGGTTTCGCGAAAAAGATAGCAGGAGCGATTATTGCGGCGCGTGCCCAAAAACCCGTGGGATACACGGACGAACTTAAGAATGTCGTTACGCAGGCAATCCCAAAACATTTTCAAAATAATAAAATCAATCCCGCGACCAAAACATTTCAAGCTCTTCGTATCGCGGTCAATGACGAATTGAATGCGCTAGAGGAAGGATTAGAAAGGGGGATAGGTCTTTTGCGGGCAGGAGGAAGAATCGGTGTTATCTCTTTTCATAGTCTTGAGGACAGAATCGTTAAAAATATTTTTAAATCTTTTAAAGAACGTGGAATCGTGGCCCTTCTTACTAAAAAACCAGTCATTCCATCCGAAGAAGAGGTACAAAAAAATCCTCGTTCAAGAAGCGCAAAATTAAGAATTGCACAAAAAATATAATTATATGCTTGCGCGCAACATTCAGACGTTACATATATATAGAACGGAACAACGCTTTATTTTTATATTATGCGGCATACTTACTGTATCCGTCTTTCTTTACATTGTGTTAGTTGGCATTGTTACTTCAACAGTTGCCTCGCATGACTCCGTGGTTCGCGGAATAGAGGCCGTACGTTCCTCCGTTTCAGAACTTGAATCGCAATATATTGCTTTAAGCAGGGGAATCACAAAAGAAGAAGCATTTGCTCTCGGTTTTAGTGAGCCGCGCAAAGAAATATTTGCCTTCAGGAAGCGCTTGGTGCAAAATGGCATAATCGCATTCTAAGGTGGGCCGCTTTGTGCGGATCTTGCCGAAGGCGGGCCGTTTAACACGAGTCTCGCCGCATACGGGCTTGGTATTTTAATTTTTTTTTCTTTAATCGCATGCTTACTGCACCGCGAATCAATTTCTTGCGCTTTATCGTTATCCTCTCTGCTCTTCTATTTGCAGGGAAGCTTTTTTTTATTCAAATACTCCACGGGGAAGATTATAAAGAACAAGCATCAAATCAGTATGTTTCTCCTATCGCGAATATTTTTGATCGTGGTTCGGTTTTTTTTACCAAACTAGATGGTAGTCTGCTTTCGGGGGCGACGCTTAAATCAGGTTATACTGTGGCAATAAACCCGAGCATTCTAAAGGATGCCCCAATGGTATATAAAAGTCTTTCTACGATCATTAAAGATCTCGACAGTGACACATTTTTCTTGCGCGCCGGAAAAATTGAAGATCCGTACGAAGAAGTCGCTCGTCGGATTTCTGAAAAGGATGCGCGCGCGATAGAGGATCTCCATATTTCCGGAGTGGACGTATACAAAGAACGTTGGCGTTTTTATCCCGGGGGCACGCAAGCCGCGCATCTGCTTGGGTTTGTGGGATATGAAGGGAATGAGACAAAGGGCCGTTACGGACTTGAACGATATTACAACGAGGTGCTTGAGCGCACCGGCAACACAAGCGTGAATCTCTTTGCGGAGGTTTTTGCAAATATAAAAAATTCACTGCTCTATGACAGCAAAGATCTTGCGTCCGGCAACTTGATTTTAACTCTTGAACCTGGAGTGCAAACGTTTATAGAAGGAGTACTCGAGGATATCTCGGAATCCACGAACGCAAGATCTGGCGGTATGCTTATTATAAATCCGCAAACGGGAGCAGTATATGCTCTTGCGGCGCGCCCAACGTTTGATCCAAATAATTTTTCCGTCGAAAAAGATTATTCGGTATTTTCCAATTCGCTGGTAGAAAGCGTGTTTGAAATGGGCTCAATCGTAAAACCGCTTACGCTCGCGATCGGTTTTGACGAAGGAGTCATAGAGCCAACTGATACCTATTATGATCCAGGATCCGTCGTCTTAAATGGAAGAACTATCGGAAACTATGATGGTAAGGCGCGGGGAAGAGTTCCGCTCCAAGAGATTTTAAATCAGTCGCTGAACACGGGCGCAATCCATGTCGCGCGGAAAGTCGGTAATGATCGATTTGCCGAACGATTGCTTTCATTTGGACTTAGGGAAAAAACGGGCATTGATCTACCTAATGAGGTTGCCGGGCTTGCTCAAAATATAGAGAGCGGGCGGGACGTTGAAATTGCAACCGCATCTTTTGGACAGGGATTTGCGGTTACACCAATTGCAATAGTGCGCGCGCTTTCGGTGCTTGCAAACGGCGGGCTTCTCATAACTCCGTATGTAGTTACGCGCATAGAGCATACGGAAGGATTAAGGGGAGAGGTAGAAAAAGAACAACAAGAGCCGATCAGGGTTTTATCGGAAGAAGCAAGTGAAAAAATTACTCGAATGCTTGTTCAAGTAGTTGATACGGCACTTGCAGGCGGCACAGCAAAAATTGCGCATTATAGTGTTGCCGCAAAAACCGGAACTGCGCAAATTGCGCGCCCCGAGGGCGGCTATTATGATGATCGGTTTTTGCATACCTTTTTTGGATATTTCCCGGCGTACGATCCCCAATTTCTTATATTTTTCTTTCTTGCCGAACCAAAGGGCTTTCGGTTTGCGTCAGAAACACTTACTCGCCCTTTCGTTGAAACGGTGAATTTTTTGATTCATTATTACAATATACCTCCGGATAGATAGCGATTTTGTACAAAATCGCTATCTATCTCGGAATTTCTAATTTCTAATTCATAATTTCTAAACAAATTTCAAACGCGCAATTCACCATGATTAAAACCTTTTTTAAACACATTGTTGTTTTTATCATTACACTTGAAGCAAGAGTTGTTTTATATAAATATAAACATGAAATTGTTGCGGTCACTGGAAGAGTGGGCAAAACCTCAACAAAAGATGTGACAGCCGCGGTGCTTTCTCATTCATTTTCTGTACGATCTGCGAAAAAAAGTTTTAATAGCGAAATCGGCGTGCCACTTACTATTTTAGGGTGTGAAAATGCGTGGAATAATATATGGCGCTGGTTTGCCATTTTTATCAGAGGGCTTGAGCTTATTTTTTTAAAAAATCATTATCCGAATATTCTTGTGCTTGAAGTGGGTACCGATAGACCCGGAGATATAAAAAAAATTGCTTCATGGCTTCATCCTGACATTGTAGTGTTTACAGCGTTTCCAGAAGTGCCGGTTCATGTTGAATTTTTTACATCTCGCGCTGAACTGATTGAAGAGAAAAAATATGTAGCGCATGCGCTCAAAAAAAATGGTGTTTTGATACTTAACGCCGATGACAGAGATGTCGCTTCTTTACGAGAGCGATTTCCTCATACAGTTATTACCTACGGTATGGCAGGTGATGCCGATATTTCGCTTAAAGATTCATCAATTGAATACAATATGATTGGGGCACCGGTTGGTATGAGAGGGGCTGTTTGCCACAAAGGACAAACATTTCCACTTCATATTAAGGGCGTTCTTGGTAAACACCTTTTTTATAGTGTACTTGCGGCGTTTGCGGTTGGGATCGCTAAGGGGTTAAGTATAACTGCCGGGATTCAAGCACTTCAGGATTTTTCGTTTCCGGCTGGCCGCGGAGTGATACTTGAGGGGGTCAGCGGTTCCGTGATTGTAGATGACTCTTATAATGCTTCTCCGGTTGCTGTTGTATCCGGGCTGCGCACACTTCAAGAGGTAAAGACACACGGTAGAAAAATTGCTGTTTTAGGAGATATGCTTGAACTCGGTAAATTCAGCGCAGAGGAGCACCGGAAAATTGGCATACAGGCTAAAGAGGTTGTGGAGATTCTTGTTACGGTAGGAATTCGCTCTTTGTTTATTGAGGATGCTGCAGCAGGTGTGGGAATGAACAAAGGACATTTATATCATTTTGAAAATTCTATTGACGCTGGAAAATTTTTAAAAGGATTTGTGTCAGAGGGTGACGTTGTTCTTGTTAAGGGTTCACAGTCTGTGAGAATGGAAAAAGCGGTTGAACAAATTCTTAAAGAGCCAGAGCGAAAAAAAGAATTTCTTGTGCGTCAGGAAGATGCGTGGCAAAAACGTTAATATAAAAAACTGCCAGCAAGAACATTGAAGGCAGCGTCGGGTTTGCGTTGGGTTGCCGAGTCGTTTATAAGCAACGACGCCTTTCGGGACGATACAGCGGTTTTACGGTCGTCCCCATGAAAGGTTTCCTCAACGCAAACCCGACTTTTAAATAATATCAAAAAACAAAAAATTTATCAAGTAGTCCTTATT
>CAYZKP010000047.1:5708-6202 GCA_964479245.1 uncultured Candidatus Saccharibacteria bacterium
TGAATTGATTAAGATATGTTTAATCGCGTATTTACCAATCTACATCTTTTACACAAAATACTATCCAACTGATGATTGCACCCAATGCGGACAACCAGGCCCAAAACATATACGCCGCATTTGCTGGGTAGATGCTGATGCCCATGGGGACAGTAATCTCAGCCGCCTTTCCCTCGTCAAGTAATGTCTCTCGCAATTTCATGAGGACATTCGTTCTTTCAAGTGGTGCGGCGTTTACGGGGAGTTCGCGAAGTTCTTGAAGCGCGGAGGAAAGATTCTTGAACCAAAAACTAATATCCTCATCTGGCGTTCTCCATAAAATGGAGGTGTATCCACTCGTCAATTCTTTTTTCTTTAGATATGAGACTGCAACATCAAGATTTTCTGCTGCCAATGCCACAGTATTAGCATCGGCGGCACGCTTTAGATATCCCCCTGTTTCCTGATTGAAATGAATATTATTGACAATTCGGGTCGCGCTCCATCCAATAAAG
>CAYZKP010000048.1:0-6166 GCA_964479245.1 uncultured Candidatus Saccharibacteria bacterium
CTTCGCGTGGGGTCTCATTGAGCATTCCGACCTGCCCCGTTAGAAATTTTTGAAAATAGAGAGATTAAATATTTAGTTCTGGTGACTTGTCGCAGAGGTCACACCTGTTCCCATTCCGAACACAGAAGTTAAGCTCTGTTGAGGCGATGGTAGTCGCAAGGCGAGAGTAGCTAGTCGCCAGAACAAAGAATTTGACATAGTGAATTAAGGTGTATAATATAGGGCACAGAATTTGTCTTTTTGGGGTAGATTGATGCCTCGTTTTTCTAGAGACGTGAAAATATTTTTAATTTTAATATTTTCAGTTGCTTTTGCTTCTCTTAACTTTTTTACCGTGAATGACAATGGCGGCAGAGTAATTCTTCATAACCATGAAACCGTCTTTCAGTGTTTAAAAATTGAAATTAACAAAAAAGGCACAGGGAGATTGGGCTATCATTATATTGACGAAGATTATCTTATTTGTGAAAATAGTTCTGCGTGGGGAGGTTTTGCTCTTTCTGGGATTTCAAAAATTGAATACGATCAAATAAGTTTACTTGAGTATTTTTTAAAGTAGGTTGCAAGGAAATTGCCGAATTAAATTATAAGCGGGGAATAGTACCCCGTTTTTTGCTTTCACCGTTAGGTCGGTGTCAGAACAAAGAATTTGATACAAGTTGACTTCTGTATTCGGGGGGGTACATTTAATATAGACTAAAAAAGAAAGGATATAGAGAATGGTGTCCAAATTTTGGCGGAAGTTTGTAGCAATATATTTTGCAATTGGTATTTTTTGGGGAGTTTTTGCTACGTTTAAAGGATTTGACATAGGCCTCTATAACGAAAAAAATACATCTGTTATGATGGTTACTTTTTTTGTAAATACTTTTGTCTGGCCAGCCTCGCTCCCAATAGGATTGATCCGCCTTATTACTGAGTAAATAATTTTTTAGCCGCGTTACGATGCGGCTTTTTTGTACAATTTCAGGCACTTTATACTTTATACTTTATACTTTATACTTATTTTATGGCCTCTTGGGCAAGCAAGCGCAGACTTTTATACCTCTCTCTTATTATTGGGTTTTTTGTTGTGCTTTTTGCCTATCCGGTTTTTTCTCTATTTTATAAAGCGCCAAGTTGTTTTGACAATAAGCAAAATCAAAACGAAACGGGTGTTGATTGCGGTGGTTTATGTGAGCGCGTATGCGAATTTGAAACCGTTGCCCCGATTGTTTTATGGGCGCGCGGTATTGAAGTTGGCGCTGGCATGTATGACGCAGTTGCGCGTATTGAGAATCAAAATGTTAATGCCGGCATTTCTCGCCTCCCATACAGCTTTAAACTGTATGACGATGGTGGTATTCTTATCGCTGAACGTCGCGGGGTGACATTTATTAACCCGAACGAACAATTTACGTTATTTGAAGGTGCGATAAAGACGGGGAAGCGGATACCGGTTCGGACGTTTTTTGAGTTTCTCGCGTCTCCGCAGTGGACTAGGGTTAAGCAGGTCCCACTTCTCCTTGAAATCCAAAATCAAGTACTTACAGAAGAGCAAACGCGGCCGCGTCTCAGGGCAGAAATTATAAACAATGGGCTTGAGCCGGTCGGAGGTATTGTGCTTACCGCCCTTGTATTTAATGAAGAAAACAATGCTATCGCGGCATCAAAAACCGAAATTGATGTTCTTGCTCCGCGTGAACAAAAAACAGTTTCATTTATTTGGCCAAATGCATTTCCAAATGGTGGCACACGAATTGAGATCGTGCCGCGGGTAAATTTCGTAGAGTAATAGCACAATATGCCTTCTGTTTTAGGGACTTTCACGCGTAATATAGACTTCACGCTTATAGGCGCTATTTTTTTAATTGTGGCGGCGGGGCTTCTCACCATGAATTCGTTTACCGGAGAAAATTATTTTTTTGAGTGCCATGTGCTCTTGTTGATTGGCGGTTTTTAAAACGAACAGATATTGTAACGATTCTTTTCATATGCGCCAACGTCTTGCTTGTGCTCCTGTTTTTTACGGGCTATACCGCAAAGGGCGCGCAAAGCTGGTTTCGGATCGGCGCATTTTCATTTCAGCCCTCTGATTTTGTGAAAATTTTTTTAATACTGATACTTGCGAAATATTTTTCTCGGCGCCACATTGAAATTGCCCACATAAGGCATATTATTCTGTCAGGACTATACACGCTTATTCCGCTCTCGCTTGTATTTTTTCAGCCGGATTTAGGTTCGGCGATTATTATTTTTCTTATTTGGTTTGGGATGATTCTTGTCGCCGGTATTTCAAAAAAACACTTGATATTTGTTTTCTCAATGCTCGCGATTGTGTTTCTTTTGTTATGGTCGTTTGCGCTTGCGCCGTATCAGAAAGAACGCATTGTTACCTTTTTACATCCGCTTGCCGACCTGCAGGGTGCGGGTTACAATGCCTATCAATCAACTATCGCAGTTGGATCGGGAGGGCTTTTGGGAAAGGGCGTTGGATATGGCACACAATCACGGCTTCACTTCCTTCCTGAATACGAAACTGATTTTATATTTGCGGCGTTTGCCGAAGAATGGGGGTTTATCGGCGTACTCATGCTACTTCTGCTCTTTGGCGTTGTCATCTGGCGAATATTAAGCAACGCATTTCTCGGGGAAAGTAACTTTGAAATGCTGTTCGGGCTGGGGCTTGCAATATATATTATTAGCCACTTTGGCGTTCACGTTGGTATGAATGTGGGGCTCCTGCCGATCACGGGCACGACGCTTCCATTTATGAGCTATGGCGGTTCACACATACTTGCTGAATTTGTAGGAATTGGAATGCTTATGGGCATGCGTAGATACCAGCGCAGTGTCCACAAAGACGTCGCGGATCAAGAGGTCGTGGGGATGAGATAACATAAGTAAGTAGAAAGTAGTATGTAGTTAGTAGAATTTTTATGCTAAAAAGACTACTTACTACGATCTATTAATCACACAATGAAAGACAAAGAGATCCAAAAACTTATTGCTGAAGAAGCAAAGCGCCAAAAGAGCGTTGTGAATTTAATTGCATCTGAAAATTATGTTTCAAATGATGTACTGAAGGCGCTCGGTTCGGCGTTTACGAATAAATATGCGGAAGGGTATCCGGGAAGACGATATTACGGCGGGAATGCGGTAACAGATAAAGTGGAACGGCTTTGTCAGGACCGCGCGCTCAAGCTTTTTAAACTTTCACCAAAGAAATGGTCAGTAAATGTGCAAGTATTATCTGGATCTCCTGCAAATTTTGTAGTATATGTGGCGCTCGTGCCACTCGGAGAAAAGATCATGGGAATGGCGCTTTCACACGGAGGACATTTAACACATGGGCATTCGGTGTCTGCAACGGGAAAACTGTGGAAGCAAGTTCCATACGGTGTAGATAAAAAAACTGAACGGCTTAATTATGATGCTCTTAAAAAAATAGCAAAAAAAGAAAAACCAAAATTAATTGTTGCAGGATTTACCGCATATTCGCGCGTTATTGATTTTAAAAAATTTAGAGAAATTGCTGATGTCTGTGGCGCGTATTTAATGGTAGACATGTCTCATTTTGCGGGGCTCGTTGCAGGTGGCGTCTATCCATCGCCGTTTAAGTATGCTGATGTTGTGACGACAACAACGCACAAAACACTTCGAGGTCCACGACATGCGTTAATTTTCGCAAAGCGAAAATTAACGTCCCGAGCAGGGTCGAGGGGCGCGGTTGATATTACTCAAACGATTGACAAGGCAATATTTCCCGGTCTTCAAGGCGGACCCCATGAAAATACAATCGCCGCAGTTGCGGTTGCTCTTAAGGAAGCGATGTTTCCTTCGTTTAAAAAATACGCGCGACAAGTTATAAAAAATGCAAAAGCCCTTGCGGAAGAACTCAAAAAGCGTGGATGGCGAATTGTTTCAGGCGGAACCGATTCCCACTTATTACTTGTTGATACGTGGATGAATGGTGCCGGAATTGGAGGCAAGGAAGCAAGCGAACGTTTAGAAAAAGCAGGGATTATTGTAAATATGAATACGATTCCGTTTGATACACGGAAACCAATGGATCCGTCGGGTATTCGCCTCGGCACTCCAGCTGAAACCACACGCGGCAAAAAAGAAAAAGATATGATTACGATAGCGGCAAAAATTGACAGAGTTTTAAAAAGGTAGTAGATTTGTATCCAGAAACAACGCTTGGTACGCAAGGTATTGTAATGCCAAAATTTGTGAGGTGGCTTCTTTTCCTCGTGTCGTTGTTTGTGATTACAACATTGACTTTGGTATTTATGTTGACGGTGACTTTGAATTCTTATTTTCCAGAATATCCACTTACACCAGATGAGATATTCGGGCTTTTATTCTTAATGTATGTTCTATCTTTTTTATTACACATCTCCGGCTATGGCGTTAAGAAATTAGTAGCAAGAATGAGGATTACAAAATGAGTTATGCAATGAGGCAGCAAATCGGACGAGAGCAAGCAAGAAGGCGTTTACACGAGTTAAGTATCAAAAGAAATACCGGTGAACTTTCAGAAGAAGAAAAAGCAGAAATTGTAAAGGTGGCCAATCAAGCGATTGGCGGAGATCAAAATAAAGCCATATCACTCTGGCTTAAGGGCGAAATTGGAGATTGAAGGAGGTTGAGCATGGAATGGTTTAAGGTCTCTCGCGTTGCATGGAAACTTGGTGTCACAGACAGAGGAAGGGTTTTAGATTTTTATCGTCACCAAAAAGGACAGGCATCGGATGAGAAAGTGATTGCTCATCTGTTTTGTAATACTCCATTGCGTGCGGGCGCTAAGTCTGATGGCACGTTGGTTCACTATTGCTGGAGGTGCGAAATAATAATTCCAGAAAATCCCAACGTGGTTTTACCGGGAAATATTTTTAAAAAAGAAGGTAATATTATTCCATTTAAGCGCCGATAATAATCAGGCGCTTTTTTTAATGCTTGATACTAAATACTAAATACTAGATACTAAGGAGAATGATTGTAAACGGCAAGGCAATTGCGAATGACATAAAAGAAGAGCTAAGAGAAGAAGTTAAAAAGCGGGCAATCCCGCCAACGCTTTTTATTTTTTCTGTTGGCCACAATCCAATTTCAGAAAAATTTTTGAAAATAAAAAAGAAATTTGCAAACGATATCGGTGTTGTGATTGAAGAGAAAAAATTTTATGAAAATGCTTCTACTGAAGAAATAATAGGCGTTATTTCAAATTCATCAAAAGAAAATGTGGGTATCGTTGTGCAGTTGCCGCTTTCCAAATCCATTGATACCCAAAAAGTTTTAAACATGATTCCGCCGACTCACGATGTTGATGTGCTTTCTGAAGAATCATTCAGGTTATATAAAGATGGGCACTTGGATATTTTACCGCCTGTTGTAGGAGCAATAAAAGAAATTTTATTCCGGCATAACATATTTGTGGGAAATAAAAATGTCGTTATTGTGGGGAAAGGAAAACTTGTCGGCTTGCCTGCCGCGATATGGTTTGAACGCCACCAAAGTAACGTCAAAGTAATTGATACAAAGACCATAAACCCTGAACACTATACGCTCAATGCTGATATAATTGTTTCAGGCGCAGGGAAACCTCATTTTATAAAACCGGATATGATAAAAGACCATGTGGTGATTTTAGACGCAGGTACCTCGGAGGAAGGCGGAAAACTTTCGGGAGATGTGGACCCGAAAAAAAAAAAAAAAGCCCTCCTTTTTACGCCTGTTCCGGGCGGCATCGGACCAGTGACGATCGCGAAACTGTTTGAAAATCTTTTAATTATCATCAAACCTTGTGGAAAACTCACCAAGGATAAACCTTGTGAAAATGTATGAATGAACAATTATTTTTATTTTTGAATAATTTTGCAGGTATTTCATCCATTTTAGATAGTTTGGTTATATTTTTTGCGAAATATTTTATTTTTGTGTTAGTTGCCAGCGCGGTTATTTTTTTGTTTAAAGAAAAAGAAAGATTTTTTGAAAAACTATGTGTTGTCGTCGGAAGTGCGGTATTTGCATGGTTCATTTCACAACTTATAAATGAACTATATCCTGTCGCAAGGCCGTTTCTCGTGTTTGATAAAGCAAATCTTTTATTTGACCACGGCGGTTACGATTCGTTTCCTTCGGGGCACGCGTCTTTGTTTTTCGCGCTCGGCACTGTTTTATA
>CAYZKP010000049.1:0-3939 GCA_964479245.1 uncultured Candidatus Saccharibacteria bacterium
CTCTACATAAGAAATTTGTTTTGCGAGTTATTTAATTACAAAACAAATATTAGAACGGAACAAAAGAAAAAATACTATTTAACTTTTGAACCTTACTTTTTAATTAATTTTTTAATGCATGTTGTGGTCATTCCAAACATAGTGAGGAACGACCAAGGTTGTCAAAGGACAGACAAAAGTGCCGCATGGCACTTAAGAATCCATTATATGCATATCATAAAACAAGTCAACTGCTTGACAACAAGCTTAAATTTGATGGGGTTAATAACGGAAGCACAGGCCCGCCAAACTTCCCCTGCCCCTCCGTGAGAGGAACGCAGGAAAGGTGGATCTAGTGAACCAGACCCCAAATACTCTAGCCTGGGCCCGTTTCCGATCACCATCGGAGCGGGCCCAACGATTTTTACATGCAGGAAAGAAAGATCGTTACTTTTTAAAGAAAAGCTGCTTTTTTAAGAGCAGCATTTTTTGTTGCGATTACACAGAAGATATATGCCAATAAAAAAGAGCCCGACTAAAAATGACGCGCCGCCAACAGCAAGACCTGATTCTCCAGTCTTAAGTCCATACACAAGCACAGCAAAAGGAGTGACCCCAAAGATACAGAGGCCCGCGATCGCAAGCAAGACACACCGTGTATGCTTTACAATATGCGGAACAAACAGGATGAGGCCGAATGTCCAAAAAATCCACAGGAAAGAATCAAACACCCACAATGGAAATTCCGGAAGAGACGAGGACTGAAACGCGCCAAAAAATTCAAAGGCGATCATATTGACACCAAGGTGCATCAAAAACCCACCCAATCCTACTGCCGCAATAAGCTTAAAGAGTATGTCATTGCAAACATGCTTTGGGGCACAAGGCATGAGAAACTACCGTCAAGCAACCTAAGAAAAATATAACCGTTTGCCATATTTTTGCAAGTTAAAAGCCCTCCATAAAAAGAGGGCTTTTAGATACTAAATTGTTCGCTAAAAAGAACACTAAAGTCGTCCACATTATTCTTACTTTCAATAAATTCCTTGATGAGTTTAATAAATGCTGTTGGTTTCCGGGCGTCAGTCATAAAATGATCAAAACGCGCGACAAGTTTCATAAGTTCTCTTTTTTCCGCAACAACGATACGCGTATTTTTTTGAGTCATAATTTCTCCAAGAGTAAGAATCATCGTAGTGGGACGCAGGGTGCCGTCCGCTCTCTCTGCCCTTGGTAGAACAGGAGACGGCCGCTCTCCCCCCAGACGACCAGCATTATTAACTGTAAAAGTTAAATCTTTGAAATCTGAATCGTTTAATTTTTTATGCCGAGCACGGTTTAGGGTGTATTCGAACCGTTCAACAAGTTCCGTAAAAGAAAGTGCGGCTGCGTTGGAAATAACTGGGACCATAAGCCCATGTTCAATGTCTAGGGCAAAACCAATGTTAATATCCCGACAGAGGACCATTTCCTCTCGTATGTCGTCCCAGTAACCGTTGAGTATTTCAAATTCTGGTTTGCGCAACAGTTGCGTCGAGAGAAATACAAACACATGGTCAAGACGTAATTGTTTCACGGAAAGAAATTGGCGCAACAGCGTTACATCAATAGTGACCTCGTTGCCGGCAAACCGCTCCATGAGCCGCCGCGCAGTAACTTTGCGAATAGTTGGTGTTTTTATCGGCACCTCATTTGGCGGGTACGCACACTCGCCTGTTAACAGTTGCGCAGGTGATCCGTTCACGTTCTTTGTGATGCTTTTCTTTTTCATCAACGCCCTAATCGCAAACACCAATTTTGATGAAACGTGTTTAGTATTTTTTCCTTCACCAACTCGCTCGTATGGTAAACGATTCCAGAGAAGATCAAGGTCATTTGGAACAAACATTTCACTCGCACCAAGAACCTCGACCCGCACATTGGCATTGCATATATCTTCATCAGCGATAAGCCTTCCGGCCAACATTCGACCAATCCCATGTTCCATGTAGTCTTCATGAAAAATGATGCACCGCCTTGTTTTTAAAACAGAACATTTAACAGTCTCGAAATCCCACGGGTGTACGGTTCTTAAGTCAACCACCTCAACATGTATCCCTTCTCTTACGAGCCCTTCTGCCTCATTTTTTGTAGCGGCAACGCATGCCGCGCCGTAGCTAATAACAGTAAGATCACTTCCTTCATGCACAACATTCGCTTTGCCAAGAGGAATAGCGTATGGTTCGAGCGGAATATCCGACTCAAATTCTGGCAGAGAACCGGCAGAAATTTGAAGTAGAATGGCAATAGGTCCTTCGTATAGATATGCTGACCGCATGAGCCCTACAACTTCATATGCATTAGCTGGAGCAACGACAACAATCCCTTCCATTTCGACCAGGAATCGCTCTGGCCATGACTCGTGATAATGCCCGCTTCCGCCTTTGTGGACAATACCAGAAGGAAGAATAAGAATGAGCGGATATTTCATCTTTTTCTGAAACCACTGCGGCGCAATAGCATGCGCAAGCACCGGACTTCCATCCCAAAAAAATGGAGCAAACTCAATTTCAGGAATTGGTTTCCCTCCTGTGAGCGCGCGGCCAGCCGCATTTGCTATAATTGCTTCTTCAGAAATGGGCGTGTTAAAAATTCGCACCGGACCAAACTCTTTAAAGATACCGCGAGAAAAACCGAGCACACCACCTTCAGGCGCAGCAACATCCTCTCCAAAATAGGTAACTCGAGTATCTGCTCTCATAAGTTCCGCAACAATGTGGCGAAACGATTCGTTATATGTCATCCGTTTCCTCTCGACGCTTGTATTACTCACAGCAAACGTATGGGAAAACTCGTTAAATACTGAAGTATCTTTGAGATGATCCTCAACGGTGATTTTAGGCTCTGACAAAACTGTGTTTACAATCTGTCCTATTTTTTCCCGTTCATCCGCAGCAATTTCGTTCAACTGCACACGGGTTGCATAACCGTTATGTACAAGCCAACTACTCCATCCATGAAACACGGGCTCTTTTTCAACCCATCTTTTAAATTCATCTTTTTGTTCTCTCGTGTGCATGCCAAACACGTGTTCAATATCAAAATAATCCCCTCGCATCAACGCCTCATGGTTGCGCCTTATCTGCATTTCATTATGCCCCGTGAGACGATACGAATGCGCAACAATCAGTGTCGAACGAAGCGACTGCGCCCGTTCAACTGCTTTTATTGTTTCATTAAACATCGCTACAGGATCTGTTCCGTCAACATCGACACCCACCATATTTCCGTAGCCGCTCGCTCGCGCTACAAGATTTGACCGCCCATGTTCATCAGCGGCATCTGCAAACAATGCAAATTGGTTGTTGTTAACAATAAAGATAATCGGAGCGCCACGGAGCACGCTTGTCGCTTTGGTAACTTCATCAAGAAATTTTTCGTCAATGCGCGCAAGTTCTTCTTTATTTCTCTTGTAATTGCTTGCAGCAACCCAATTCATCGCCTCATGGACTCCACCCTGCTGCGCAGCTCCATCGCCCAAAAAAGAAATGCATATCGGCCGTTTTTCTTTGGGAAGCCCCAACCAAACACGGTGAGGCAGCTCCTCAGACATTCCGACGGCAATCCCCGGTGCTCGTCCCATATCGGAGCATGTGAGGCCAAGAATAAATTCTTTCATATAGCACCAATGCACATTTCCATCAAGGCCCCTGTTACCACCAGTCGCTCGAGCAAAATAATTTCTCAAAAGATCTACCACTGCGCCATCATGAAAATTATGCGCTCCTTCATCGGCAGCGACAGCAACACCATACACTGTTCTGTGATCGGGGTTTTTTATCGAATTTTTGAGAATACCAAGTTTCATCAGCGCAAACATAGGAGCAACTGAGACAACTTCTTGCCCTAATCCCGTAAGCGTGGGACCGAGAATTTCTCCGGCGTGAAGCGCAAGCACTTCCTCAAGCGCTTGAGTGCGCG
>CAYZKP010000049.1:3949-6004 GCA_964479245.1 uncultured Candidatus Saccharibacteria bacterium
CGCAAGCAATCGATACATTAAGAGATAATCCTCCCGAGAAATAGAAATATTCATAAAGAGGCTCATCAAATCCTCCCAATTTTTCAAACAGCTTCTTCTATACCCCACTCTGTCACGAAGCCGAGTTAAAATCAATTGATCTGGCATGGAAAAATGATATTGATTTTTGACTCGATAAACGCAAGGGTTTCGTGGATATTAAAATCTCGCGGAACATGCAAAAAAGCAAATGTGGTCTTGTTTTTTTCTGCCACACCCAAGATGGTGTACATGGAAAAATTACACACGTATGTACCTGCGCTATAGCTCGCGCGCGAAACATCGTCGGGCGTTAATTTTAAATTTACAAATCGATATTTCGGACCACCCGTTTCAATCAACCCCCCTTTTTCTTTTTTGCTATTTCTTTTTAAATTTATCGCCCTTCTTTCAATTCTAATTTTTCCTCCTCGCGGACACTGGCCAAGCCCTAAAATCACGGCTGGTTTATATTTTTGTATCAACCGTAAAAAAATTTGTTTATCAAATTTTACTGGTAGCACAATCGCGCGCACGTCCGAGCGTGTACGCAGTTTCTTCACAATTTTCTCTGTAATCGTTTTTATATATTGTAGCTATGGTTTTGGACCAAATACGAGTCTTTTTGTGTTTTGATCTTTCATTCATTTGAATAAAGAGCCATCATGCGCGCCGCCATTCACTCATCTTGACAAGAAGCGTGCTCGCAAGAAAAATAGATGAGTATGTCCCCGCAATAATACCGACTGAAAGCACCAATGCAAAATTCTTGGTTGCGTCACTTCCGATAAAAAACAAAACGAGAAGCGAAAGAAGCGTCGTGAGCGAAGTATTTATAGAGCGGCCCATGGTTTGCATCAAACTTCCTCCAACGGTCTCCGCAAATGTAGCTTTCGATTTTGATTCTTGGTTAAGCCGAACATTTTCACGCACGCGATCAAACACAACAATCGTGTCGTGAACAGAATATCCCAAAATAGCTAATAACGCTGTCACGAATAAAACGTCAATCTGCGCATCTATAAAACGACTGCCGAGAAATGAAAAAATTCCTGTTGGAATTATTACATCATGCGCAAGCGCGACGAGAGCCGCCGCGCTATAATACCACGAAGACACTCCTCCGCGTACGCTTTGTACGCTTCCCTGTCCAACCTTTCTGAATGCAAACGCGACAAACAGAATAATTCCGCAAAGTACGACCATAATCGCAACCCATGCCTTATTGCGAAGCTCTTTTCCAATAGATGGACCAACGAGACTATAACGTTCCTCAAATACTTTTTTTGTATTCTCGAATGAAAGTACCCCAAACAGCGCCACGCGTTCCTCAGAAGTTAAAGCTTTTGTTCGTATAATAAACCCATCCTCCCTAGTTTCTTGCACAAGCACAGCACAAAATGCGCTGGCATTAAGAACATTTTGAACGTCCGCAATGGGCGGACGTTCACCGTCATATCGAATTTCTATGATCGCCCCGCCGGTAAACTCAATGCCAAGATTCAATCCCCAAAAAAAGATAGAAAATAACGAAAACGCAACAAACGCCACTGAAAGGACAAAAAATATATTTTTATGATTGATGATAAACATGCCAAATTTTAACGAGTGTTAATGAGTATTAAATTTGTTTAGAAAATCACAATCGCTCGCTATCGTGAGCTCCTTGATTTACGAAACCGCTTCCAAATAAAAACTTGGAAAATTTTGTTTCATTTTGAAACGAGACGGCATATAACAATGTCCTGGTGATACTGATTGCAGTAAGCATAGAAACAAGAACCCCGAGCGCAAAAACAAGAGCAAATCCTTCAATGAGGCTTGTCCCGAACCAAAAAAGAATAATGGCAGTTATGATGCTTGAGATGTTGCTGTCACGTATTGATGACCATGCGCGAAGAAATCCTCGCGCCACTGCGTCGGACAATGTAACGCCGCGTAAAAGCTCTTCTTTTGTACGCTCAAAGATCAAAACATTCGCATCAACTGCCATGCCAATTGAAAGAATAAATCCTGCAATGCCCGCCGCCGTCAACG
>CAYZKP010000050.1:0-2831 GCA_964479245.1 uncultured Candidatus Saccharibacteria bacterium
GGGATCATTTTGGCGATGGAGCTGGGCGGAATTGAACCGCCGTGCAAAAAGGGGTCATAGACGATTTTACAGGGGCAGAGTATTTATTTTGTTTAAGAATACTGAATCAAAAACACACAAAACAACAGTATCCCGAGCCTCTGTATTTTTAATTAGTGCGCGAAGCGGACGCAATAATCTATTTCGGAAATATTACACCCATATCTCTTTACCGAAAATCAAGAGTATAGACGCCAGCGATAGGCAGTTATGCGTATGCTGGAGCAAGGACACCCCAACCTCCCGCAAAGGAAGCAAGGGTTTCTCGTGCTTTAGAAAATAAGTTTGCACTTATCTTTGTAGAGCAGTTTTAAAAGTTACTCTGGCTTTACCTGCACGTATATAAAATACTTCTTGTCGAGGCCTAGCATCCCCGCGAATGTTTTTGAATATTTCAAAAACATTCGTGGGGATGCAAAAGACAAATTCCGAAAAATAGGGCGGAACGCAAGCTCCGCCAAGACAAGCTATGCTGTTTCAGTGTATGATTTCATCAAGCGGACGGGGATCTGCGTCATCGTCAACGCGCCCGTCATCTTCCAAGCGTTCTAGCGCTGATTGTTCCCGTTCTTCAACCGAAATTGTTCGCGAACATCCTTCTGGGTTTTCCCAGTGATCATCAATGGCAACGACCATTTCTTCTCGTAAGCTTTCGTCTCTAATAGAAAGAGGAATTGGACACAATTTTCTCAATCGTCTTAATTCATTGTGCGCATTATTTTTTTCGGTGCGTATTCGTGGCATATTTTACCTCCTTTTGTTGCCACTTTTCGAAATTCGTCCCGTTCCAAAGCGCTCCATTTTTTTCCATCAATTGTAAATCTTTTCTCTGGCGCTCAGGACAAAGGACTTTGGAACGGGATTCGTCTTTAGATTATCAAAATACTTTAACCTTTCAAGTGTCGGCCGATATCTCGTTCAACGTCGCGGCGTTTGATGGATTCTCGTTTACCGTACTTCTTTTTACCGCGTCCGACAACAATCTCAAGCTTTAATTTACCGCTCTTATTATACACCGAAATGGGTACTATTGTCAATCCTTTTTGTTTTTCAAAACCGGCAAGCGCCGCAATTTCTTTTTTATTCATCAATAGTTTTCGGGGGCGAGCAGGGTCATATTCTTTAGGAGCGTTTGCCGGCTGATATGGCGGTATGTTCATGCCAACAACAAAAGCCTCGTCTCCTCGCACGATGATGTACGCTCCACGGAGTGAGCCTTGTCCATTTCGTAACGACTTAACCTCAAATCCATACAATTTCAAACCTGCCTCAAACTTTTGAAGGATTTCATAGTCATGATATATCTTTTTGTTGATGATTAGAGACATACATTAGATCATATTTTTTTGTCTACCTCATATTGAAATGAGAAAGGCGAGTTTCAAGTACTGAGATTCTGAAATAAGACCATATGTCGGTTACAAAAATAAAGACCTGAGTTTTGCATTGTTAATCGCATCGGCGTATCCTCTCTCAAATTGTGCGTGCAGCGTCGCTCGGTCGTTTTGTAGCGGATGAGTTATCGGCATTTGTGTGCCCGGTCGCAAAACGATAAGTTGCGTTTCCGGCCTTGTATAAAAATTTTTCTTCTGCAGTGTGTTTAGGTAATAGTCAATTGTGTTTTGAACGGTTGGGTTAAAAAAGCCGTATATTTTTAGAGAAATTGTACGGACCCAAAAGCGCGGAACGGAATTGTTAATCGCGATAATAATATCTGCTCCCGCACTTTCTGCTTTTTGTATGCTCCCCTCAAATGTTGCTCCGATGTATCCATCAATATATTGAACCTGATTAATGGTAACCTTTTTATTATATGCAATTGGTATAGCTTTTGACGCGCGCAAGATTTCAAAAATGTTATCCTCAGCGCCATTGGTAAACCATTGCACGCGCCCATCGTCACTTCGTGTTGCAGCAATAAAATACTGTATCGTGGCAGCCCTTAATCTTGCTACATCTAAGGGTGCTTCTTTTTTGAAGACTATATCAACAAGATAATCAATGTCCATTATTTTAGAGAGCCGGAGAAAAAAGACGAAAGCGCGGGTTGAAAGGAGTTCAAGCCAAATATGTTTAATCGTTTCAAACTGCCCTGCAGTATAATAGACGATGGTGCCTGCGCTACCTGAACTTCCTACTAGGATGTCTGGTTTCGCTTTGTAATACTGTGTGAGCGCCTCAAGGACACCCACTTGATATGCGCACGTTGTACCGCCGCCGGACAACACAATCGCTATTTTTTTATTTTGAACAAGTGGCATAAGGGTATTGTAACACAGCATTTGACCAAAGAAATGCGGTGTGGTAGTTTGGGCGTTAGACATTATTGAAAAACAGGAAACACACGTTATGCAATTTGAACAGGTCCTTCGCACAGAGTTTGTATTTCCACGAATTGATGGAAATATGTCATTGCCTGATATTGTTACTCTTGCCACAGATGCGGTCGCGCAACATCTTTTGCATTCCACACACGTACGGGAATATCTTAGAGCGTTAGCAAAAGGCAAAGGAACGCACTGCCCAGATTCTAAGCTCGATGATCTCGTGAAATATGTCGCGGTTCAGCGAGGAGAAGTAGATAAAAGCGATCCCGCGTTGTCTCTTGCATTTCACGAAAAACTTATTATGCCTGTTTTCGCGTTTGAGCGCGAAACAGTATTTTCAGCGGTGCAAAACATTAATGATATTACGTACAAGGAATTACAGATGTTTTTATACGGGATAGAGCTTGGCGGGTTGCATGATAAGTTTTGGGCGAGATGGTTTAGAGAAGTTGTCGTTCCCTATCA
>CAYZKP010000050.1:2841-5954 GCA_964479245.1 uncultured Candidatus Saccharibacteria bacterium
TATCTCAATACGACTACACTGTTTTTCTAGAGAGCGGCGAAGGACACGCGCGTCGGGTAACGTGGGCTGTCGCATTTCCGCATGAGATTCAACTGATAGTTGACATGCTTAAGAAGCTGGAGCGGATGTGCACAGATCAATTTCTTCGCAAATATTTCAAAGCTCTTCACGGGGCTTATGCGTGTACCGTGGTTGATGCGCTTGAATCTGTGTGGGCGAATGTTGACCGAGCGTGGATTCAAATTCCGACTACAAACCGAATCATTCCAGTTCACGGCATGGAATCTGGCTATGAACATCCATTTTGTGTAAGTCCGGAGTTTCGTTTAGAGGTGAGGACCGCAGAGCTTTCTCACGTCATTGCGAATCGCCGTTCATCCGTCGTTTCGCATGCGCTTGAACTCGGTTTAAGCGCAAATATTGTTGATCTCGCGCGGCGGAAGCTTGAGAAAATTGATATTAGCGTCTTTACCTGCGCGGTAAGATCTGGAGTTAATCTTAATTTTCGGATAGCAGGGCAAGCTGTTCCTAACAGACAAGATATTCTTGCTGAAGGAGGAAAGATATTTGTTAATTCTTCCACGTCAAAAAACGCTGTCGGTTCCTACCACGGGTATCTCAAAAATCATTGCACGCCAAAAACATACGAAGCGCTTCGAGACTTCATTACTCTTAATGCTCTCGAGGAGCATACGGTGGATCATGAATTTTCTCATCCTGTGGGTTGTACGCCGGAGAGCGACAAGGCGATTGGCGGAGATGTGAAAAAACTTCTTGAAGAGGGGAAAGCGACGATGCTTGGCCTTCTTGCTGATGAATATGAAACAAGCACGAGCGAGAATCGCTTGAAATTGGTTGCGCTTACTGTTGCGCGATTGCTTCGATTCATGCAAAAAGAAACACTTGAGAATCCGACATCGGCGGCGTATGTACGGGAAAACTTTGTTGCGATAACGACGCTTGTTGAGTCGGGAGTCATGGCTCTTGCTGAAAACGGCTTGACGGTCAATCTTGAAAGAGCGCAGAGTCAAGTATGGTTTGAGCATCTAAAGAAGTTTTGTCTTTCGGTTATCCCCGCGTATCAAGCGTGCGATCAAGTTGAAATCAGACGTCTCACGGAACGATATTGTGATGATACGAAAGATCCTATTTCAAAAGTTATCGCGTTTGTTAATCACACCTAACACACATTTTATGCCGGAAATTTTCATGTTTGAAAATTTCCGGTTTTTTTGTATCTCAAATAAAATACAATTCAAAAAATCAACAATTGACCGCCGATAATCGGTGTGATAGTTTGGGTGCAGAAAACAGAAAGGACGTTGCCATGAGTACACGAAAGGGCGAGTGCGAACCGAATCTTGGAGATGATGGGCCTGTGGTGAGCGGGACACCCTCGACAGACAAACAGGTTCAAGGGCTACCAAGTTTTGACCTTAAGCCGATTGATTTATTGCGCCCGTTTGAACTTTTGTCAGTGAATAGAGGGGCTGTTTATCCACGGAATAACAAAAACACAGTTGAAGTGAGGTTTGTCTCTGGCGACGGAAAGATGTATGAAACATCGCAAGGTCAACCAGAGGCAGAAAAAACGTTTGCTCACCTGTTCCCGACAGAAAAAGATCCACTTGTTATTATATATGGCAGCAGACACGAGGCGGCGGTATTGTTTATGTACATGAAAGAAGAAAAGGGAGGACTTTCGCTCCACGATCTTCATGTCCTTGGCGGAAATGTGACACGAGCTCTGGCAAAAAAACGTTTTACTCATGCGAACATCTATCTTAAAGGATTGCCTGTTGCAAGAGACATGACGGATACAAAATTACTGACGCATTTTGTACACGGCCTTCAGACTCCGACATATATATTTGACGATTTGAAAAGCAAAAAAGACGACCGCATGAGTTTGCGTGGCGTTGGCATTCACGGCCTTACGCTTTCAGAGGAGGCCTTTAGTGAGGCGTGTGATCGGGTAAACAACCTTGTGCTCACCGAACATTACATGCGTTTGTGGGTTGATATGCCGACCCAGCCGAATTGCAAGGGTACCCAAGAACTTATTACATTAGGCAGACAAATAGTAGGTCGTGCCACCGAAGGGGTTGCCACATGCGCGTACATTGAGGGAGAAAAACTTAACGAACTCGGCCTTAATTTAATTTGGGGTGTAGGCAAAGGAAGAATGCCAGAAAATCCGCCCGCGCTTCTTACCCTGTCGTATATGGGTGGCGGGAAAAAGGCTCCGATAATTGCAATTGTGGGAAAGGGGATTGTATTTGATACGGGCGGGGAGCAGATGAAGCCGGGTGATTCAATGCTTGGCATGAAAGCTGATATGGGCGGTGCCGCAACGGTGATAAGCGTGATTGATCATCTCGTTCGTACAGAAGCAAAGGTCAATGTCGTTGGTTTAGCTGCTTTGGCGGATAACTCTGTTTCGCACACATCGATTCACGCCGGCGTTGTTTTGCGGGCGTATGATGGCACCACTGTTGAAGTGATAGACACTGATGCGGAGGGACGTCTGGTGCTCGCTGATGCTATCGCGTATGCAGAAAAGCACTACAAACCAGACTATCTCATTACCATCGCAACGCTTACAGGAGCCGCGGTTGTTGCATTTGGCAACCAATTTGCTGCCCTGTACGGAAAAACCGATTTCATGAAAAAAACATTGCTTCGGGCAAGCTCAAAAACGTGGAATGAAATTTGGCCTGCGCCACTTACCGAAGCACGGTTGATCAAGCTCAAACCAAGCAAGATTGCTGACATGACGAATCTCGGAGAACGGTGGGGCGGCTCAATCTCTGCCGCAAAATTTGTCATGGCGTTTGTGAGGAAGACCCAACATGCCGCACATCTTGATATCGCGCCTGTCGGCATGGACGGATATGACAGTACCGACGAACAACAGAAATGTTCTGGCGGTTCTGGCCCTGCACTGCTGTTGGAGGCGATACAGATGCTCAGCGAAAAGAAACAAAAGAAATCAAGAAAAGTTTCAAAAGCAAAATCATAAGTTAAAATGTAAACCGTCAGCCTAGTGTTGGCGGTTTTTTCTTAAACTCTTTCTTTTTTTGTTGTTTTGTTGTATAGTAAAACGAATTAAA
>CAYZKP010000051.1:0-4149 GCA_964479245.1 uncultured Candidatus Saccharibacteria bacterium
TACAATCGGGCGTGAGATTCACGCTGAACTTAAAACGCAGACGAAAATGTGCTGTGATTCAAAAAACGATCCCGACGAAACTCGGCCGAATGTAAATATCTGTCCTATTTGTATGGGGCATCCGGGGACGCTACCGGCCATAAATAAGGAGGCGGTAAAATATATTCTTAAAATTGGAAAAGCAATCAAGGGAACGTGTGCGGATTTTACGGAATTTGACCGTAAAAATTATTTTTACCCTGACCTGCCAAAAGGATATCAAATTAGCCAGTACAAATATCCCCTTGTTTCAGGCGGATCGTTGAACGGCGTTTCCATAACTCGCGTACATCTTGAAGAAGATACAGGACGCTCTTCGCATGACGTTGGAGACTACAGTCTTGTTGATTTTAACCGTGCCGGAGTTCCTCTTATGGAGCTTGTGACAGAGCCGGTTATTAAAACAGCAAAAGAGGCGGGAGATTTTGCTCGAGAGCTGCAATTACTGCTCCGGTATCTTGACGTATCTTTTGCACATATGGAAAAAGGTGAAATGCGCGTTGAAGCCAATGTGTCAGTAAGCGATACAAAAAAATTTGGAACAAAAGTTGAAATAAAAAATTTAAATTCGTTCAAGTCTGTTGAACGAGCGATTGAGCATGAAATAAAGCGGCAAGGTGAACTTCTTGAAAAAGGTGAACGTGTTATACAAGAGACAAGAGGGTGGGATGAAAATAAAGGTAAAACATTTTCTCAACGCCTAAAAGAAGAATCTCATGATTATCGTTATTTTCCTGATCCCGATTTGCCTAAATTATACACATCACAAATACCTGAATTTCAAAGTATCTCATTTCCAGAATTGCCGTGGGAAAAACGAAAACGGTATAAACAAGAATTTAATGACGACAATATAGAAATTTTTATCAGCAATCCTGCCTTGGGGGTTTATCTCGAAGAAACGTTAAAAGAATTGAAAGATAAAAAAAACGCAAAACTTGCGTTAAACTATCTACGCTCTGATATTCTCGGTCTGCTTAGATGGGATGATGATAGAGAACCAATAAAAATTGATGCCATAGCGATGAAGCCTTATCAGTTTGCAAAATTGATTAATAAAATAGGAGATAAAGAGATAACATCGCGGACGGCCAAAGACGTTTTAGTGCTTATGGTTTCTGATGGCGGCAATCCGGATGAAATTATAAAAAAACATAATTTGTTCCAAAAAAGCGATGAAAATGAACTTAATAATATTGTCCAAAAAATAATTACTGAAAACACATCAGTCGTTGCTCAATATAAAGCCGGAAAAGAAAACGCACTACAATTTTTAATCGGACAAGGGATGAAAGAAACAAAAGGCTCCGCAAATCCAGCAGTACTCAAAAAACTTTTCCTCTCGCTTCTTAAGTAGAACATTCATCGTGCGCATGCCCTGCCAATCGTACTATGTCAGTATATTGATATAGTCGGTAAGAATATTCCAATTACTTTTTCACTATATCAATGTACTGATATAGCGGAAGTGTACTACTTGCATATGATAGTTTGCCATTGTTTGACGGGGGATAACTTTGGCTGTGCACAAATATTTGCGGTATAATGTCTACATAACATGAATAAAATTCGTATTGCAATAAATGGTTTTGGGCGTATTGGACGAACTTTTTTTAGGACTGTCTACGGACGATCAGAATTTGATATTATTGCGGTGAACGATTTAGGGGATGCCAAGAACCTCGCGTATTTATTAAAATATGATTCAGTCTATGGACGAGCTCCATTCTCTATTGAAGTGAAAACGCAAGACAGAAAACCTGTTTTTGTGCTTGATGAACAAAAAAATATTTTTGTGTTGAAACAAAAAGATCCGCGACTGTTGCCGTGGAAAGAATTTGATATAGATATTGTTGTTGAATCAAGCGGCGTTTTTGACACGTATGAAAAGTCAAAAGCGCACCTTGAGGCGGGAGCGAAGCGGGTTGTCATTACCTCTCCTGTCAAAGATGACCCGATTGGAATTGTGGGCGGAACGGTGCTTATGGGTATCAATGACGCAGATTTGAAAACGTGTGATATATCTTCCAATGCTTCGTGTACTACTAATGCTGCAAGCCCACTCATTGAGATTTTGAACGAAACAGTCGGTATTGAAAAAGCGCTTCTCAACACAGTTCATAGCTATACTGCCTCACAAGGACTTGTTGACAGTGCAGATAAAGATCACGATTTGCGGCGAGGACGTGCCGCGGCGCATAATCTTGTCCCCTCATCAACGGGTGCCGCGATTGCGGTTACAAAAGCGGTTACAGATTTATATGGTAAGTTTGACGGTATCGCGATCAGGGTGCCAACAATTAGCGGCTCAATTACTGACGTTACCTTTATCGCAAAGCGAGACACTGATGCAAAAGAGGTAAATACTATTTTGAAAAAAGCGGCGCAGGAAGAGCGCTGGAAAAAGATATTCTCAGTTACCGACGAGCCAATCGTATCCACTGATATTTTGGGTACTACGTATGCCTCAATTGCCGATCTTTCATTCACGCGCGTTGTTGGGGGAAATCTCGTGAAGGTGCTTGCGTGGTATGACAATGAAATGGGGTATGCCTACACGCTTGCGGAGCACGTGCTTAAAAGCGGGCAACACTTGAAAAACTAATATGCGTATCTTTATTGCGGCGGATCACGCGGGATTTGAATTAAAAAAGAAACTCATTCCGTATCTTCAAGAAAAAGGTTTTGAAGTTATTGATAAAGGGCCGTTTGAATATGTAGAAACGGATGATTATCCTGATTTTGCTTCCCTTGTCGCCCAGGCAGTTCTTGGAAATCCACGTGAACACCGAGGGATTATGGTATGTGGTTCAGGGCAGGGAGAAGGAATGGTTGCGAACCGCTTTAAAGGTGTGCGCGCGACTGTATATTATGGCGGGAATGTTGAAATTGTAAAAACATCTCGTGATCATAATGATTCAAATATACTGACGATTGGCGCGCGATTTGCAACCGAAAAAGAAGCGCTCCATGCGGTAGATGTGTGGCTTCAAACTCCATTTTCAAACGCAGAACGTCACGTTCGAAGAATTAAAAAGATAGATCTATATCCTAATGCCTAGTGTCTAAAGACTAATGTCTCATATTGAAATCATTCCCGCGCTTATGCCGCGCACATTTGAAGAATTGCGTACAGGAATGGAACGCTTTGTTGGGTTTGTAGAAACCGTCCAACTTGACGTAATGGACGGTGTTTTTGTGTCAAATAAAAGCTGGCCATACAGCGAGGATAAAAATATGCTTGCCCATTTAATACAAGACGGCGACACGATTCCCTTTTGGGAAGATATTGATTTTGAAGTTGATTTAATGATTGCAGAGCCCGAGCGAGAAATTGCAAACTGGATTTTATGCGGCGCTTCACGAATCATTGTACATATTGAAAGCGTTACTGACATGGATTTTATTATCTCGGAAGTCAAGGAATCCATACACGGGAAGCAGACAAACGGCGAGGAAGAGCGAGCCATAGAGATTGGTATCGCGCTCAATATTGATACGTCCGTTAAAGAAATTGAGCCGTATATATACGCGGTTGATTTTGTACAGTGCATGGGAATTGCAAAAATCGGATTTCAAGGACAGTCGTTTGATGAGCGGGTGATTTCTAAAATAGAAGATTTGCGAGAGCTTAATCCTGACGTTACAATAAGTGTTGACGGGGGCGTTAATTTTGAATCAGCGTCAAAGCTTATTGCGGCGGGCGCAACGCGGCTTGTGTCGGGATCCACGATTTTAGAAAGTGATGACCCAGCATCCACAATAGAACGATTACGCTCTATCTAATATTATTTATATGCCAAAATTTGAAGTCATAGAGGGCGGAAAAAAAGACGGTACTCCAAAGATTAAGGAAGTTTCTCATGAACAGAAAAAAGTTGTCAGCGATTCTAAAATTGAATCAGCGCGTATTTTTACTCGGGCAGAAATTATTTCACTGATTGAAGATGTGGCGCAACAGGAAGGTTTTAAAAAAAATGAACTTGCCATTGATCGAGAGGTATATGACACGCATGGCAATTTATTATTACTTGATATGAAGGTTAATATAGACAGGGCGCGCGGCGCTGGGTGGGGAAATATCTGGTATTCTTTTCATATTAAAGGAGA
>CAYZKP010000051.1:4238-5886 GCA_964479245.1 uncultured Candidatus Saccharibacteria bacterium
GTTAGTGAACCAGAAGGACCGACAGACGGCGGCATTGTCGCGCTGTATAACGAACAGCGCAAAGAATGGAAATTATCACCGGGAAGCATGTCTCCCGTTGTTCCCTACGGGGTAAGGCCCAAAATAGAATAATTATGGCACACATTCATGATACAAAAATAAAAGAGTTGGAACTTATTGCAAATCGCTTGCGTCAGCATGTGATTACTTCAGTCGCGCGCGCGGGGAGCGGTCACCAAGGGGGGCCACTCGGCATGGCTGATATTTTTGCCGCACTTTATTTTCATATTTTAAACCATGATCCGAAAAATCCCGAGTGGGATGAACGAGATCGCCTCATTCTTTCAAACGGACACATATGCCCTGTCCGGTATGCCGCAATGGCTGAAGCCGGCTATTTTCCTGTCAAAGAGCTAGAGACACTTAGAAAATTTGGTTCTCGTCTTCAGGGTCATCCAGAACGGTTACGCCTCCCAGGGTCAGAAACAACGTCCGGACCGCTCGGCTCTGGACTTGCGCAAGCGGTGGGGATGGCACTTGTTTTAAAAATGGATAAGAAAAAACCGAGAGTGTATGCGCTTACCTCAGACGGTGAGCACGAAGCGGGGCTCCACTATGAAGCGATGCTTTTTGCGGGGAAAAATAAACTTGATAATCTCGTCTGCGTTGTAGATCGCAACAATATTCAAATTGACGGCAACACTGAAGACATAATGCCGCTTGAGCCGCTTGCCGAAAAATACGAAGCGTTTAATTGGCATGTAATTGAGATAAACGGAAACGACATGGAGGACGTGGTGCGAGGTTTTGAGGAAGCAAAAAGCATCCATCAGATGCCAATTTGCATTATCGCGCACACGATTCCAGGTCGTGGTGTTTCTTTTATGGAAAATAATTACCGATGGCACAGTCAAGCATTTAAGGCGGGGGAGGCAGAGCAGGCTCTTGCCGAATTAAAGGCGATTGAAACAAAACTTTTAGCCGAGCACAAATAATTATGATTTCTCCAAAAGCAAAACTCATTTCTGACTTATTACGGTTTGAGGAAAAGCCGACGCGGAATGGTTATGGCGAAGGCGTTGTTCTTGCGGCACAGAAAAACAAAAACGTTGTGGTACTGTGTGCCGATCTTACCGAATCAACCCGTAGTGAAGAATTTAAAAAACAGTTTCCCGATAGATTTATTCAAATGGGTGTACATGAACAACTTTTGGCCGCGCTTGCCGCTGGAATGGCGCTTGAAGGAAAAATTCCATACATCACTTCATACGCGATGTTTTGCCCTGGTCGCGCGTGGGAAATGATTAGAACCAATATTGCTCTTAATGAAGTCAATGTGAAAATAATTGGAAGTCATGCGGGTGTTTCAGTAGGGCCAGATGGCGCGACGCACCAAGCGATTGAAGATATAGCGATTATGCGTCCCATTCCCAATATGACGATTGTGGCACCGTGTGACGCGATTGAGGCGCGAAAGGCGACGCTTGCGCTTCTTGACGTTAATGGTCCGTGTTACGCGCGTTTTGCGCGAGAAAAAACACCGGTGTTTACAACGGAAGAAACTCCATTTGAAATAGGGAAAGCAGAAGTACTGAGAGGGGGGAATGATGTTGCGATTGTCGCCTGTGGACCACTCGTGTATAACGCG
>CAYZKP010000052.1:0-5738 GCA_964479245.1 uncultured Candidatus Saccharibacteria bacterium
CTGGCCACTTTATTCGAACGCTTGATGCGGTGAAGCGAGGGTGGCGGTACGGATTTATAGTAAATCAAATTTCTTTCGGTCTTGTTGTGTTTTTGCTCTATATTTTTAAAAAAAGGGATTTTACCGTGATTACGAGAGATGAGGTGTCCGGCTTTTTACTTTCACTTGTCGGAATTCCGGTGTATCACGATATGCACGGATTCCCGGAACGTTTTATATTCCTCTCTAAAATATTGCTCTCGCCGCTGTCGGGAATCATTACCACGAATGATTGGAAAATAGAGCAATGTAACAAAAATTTAGGAATTTCGAGGAAAAAAATGATAGTTGCACGAAACGGTTTTGACGAGGCGCTTTTCTCTACTCAAAAAAACCAGGAATTTTTGAGGAAACGGTTGAATATACCAAGCGATAAGCCAATTGTTCTTTACACCGGACATCTCTATGATTGGAAGGGGGCTTATGTGCTGGGAGATACCGCGCGGATCATGCCTCACATTAATTTTGTGTTTGTTGGTGGCACATATTATCACATTCAGGATTTTCAAAAACGATACAATACTGTGTCCAATATCATCCTTATGGGACAAAAACCTCATGTGGAAATTCCTCTGTATCTCAAAGCGGCAGACATCCTTGCGCTCCCAAATTCCGGGGCAACCCTAAAAGATCCCAGATTTTCTCTCTATACTCGGCACGATACATCTCCAATAAAAATGTTTGAGTACATGGCAAGCGGCGTACCAATTGCAGCATCTGACTTGCCCTCTATTCGAGAAATTCTCAATGAAAGAAACGCGGTGTTAGTGAAGCCAGATAATCCAGAGGATTTAAAAAGAGGGATTGAACAAATTCTTAATGATAAAAATCTGGCAGATACTATTTCAAAACAGGCGTTTCTCGACGTTAAAGAATACACATGGAAAAAACGCGCGGAGAAAATTCTTAGGTTTGTAAATGAAAAAAGTGGATAATGTTGTATTATCCACTCGTGCGCCTTACTTGAATGGTTTAAATAATTTCCTGATGAAATTTTTGATGGCTCCTCGCAAACTTTTTTGGTACAGATAATCTTGATAAAGCTGGTACACTGTCCCAACAGCAGGACGGACTTTCTGTGTTCCATTAAATCGTAAAAATCCGCGCTCGGGCTCGTATTCTTTTGGGTCAAGATTAATTTTTGCAAGCGTATCTTCGCCGACTTTTATAAAATGAACAAACATAATATCGTGTCTTCCGAATTCATGAGGTTTTTCTCCGCGCTCGCTCCAGAGGTGCGGGAGGATACAGAGAAGCTTAACCCCTTTAGGTGCAAAACCAATCTCGCGCATCATAATTTTTTCCACAGACTCTTTAAGGGGCATCCCAGCCTTAAGTGAGCCGCCCATCCACCACCAACCGCGAGCGCATGCATTTCTACGGTATGCAAGAACAAAGCGGTCTTGCATGTCTACAAATATAAGATCAGTGCACGCAATTGGCACCGATCTGCCAATCATTTCATATTCTTCATGTGTCGGGCGATACGGGACTATCGCGTGGTCAGGATCTTCTCGCAGTAAATTGACAAGAGGAACGATTTCCATTGTTTCTCCTGTTTCTCCGCATGGAAAAAACTAAAGTACAAAATACCACGAAAAATAAAATAAGCAAGTTATCGCAGATGCTCCTGCGTGAACCGAACCTTTTTCTACATAATTGGTTAAATACTGTATATACTTATGGTTATGCGCGCTGACGTAATATCACGAGGAAAATCTGTGGAGAAATGCCATATGTGCAAAAGCGTATCTCTAACGCCCGTTCTTGATCTTGGACATCATCCGCACTCTGACCACTTTCCCACAAAAAACCAATTAAACGAACACGAAGAGAGGTATCCTCTTCGGCTTGTCTCGTGCGGCGATTGCGGGCTATTGCAAATTGATTATTTAGTAAATCCAAAAATTTTATATCAGACAGATTACTTGTATCAGTCTCTATCTACCACGAAAACAGGAAGTACGCACTTTAAAAATCTCGCAAAGAATATATGCAAAGACTATTCTATTCCCCATAACGCCCTTGCGATTGATGTAGGGAGTAACGTTGGCTCATTACTTCAATTTTTTAAGGATGAAGGAATGCGCGTGCTTGGTGTTGACCCGGCAGAAACGGTGGCGCAAACAGCAATTCAAAATGGCATTCCGACCGTTATTGATTTTTTTGATTCAAAAGTTGCTGATCGGATTCTCGCAGAGCATGGTAGAGCGCACATTATTACCGGAACCAATGTCTTTGCACACCTTCATGAAATTGATGATTCGGTGGAGGGCATGAAGAATTTACTTGCGAACGATGGGGTGATTGTTATTGAAGCGCCATACGTGATTGATCTTATTGAAAAAAAAGCATATGACACGATTTATCATCAGCATGTCGGGTATTTGTCGGTAAAGCCCCTGGAGCGATATTTCCGCCGCTTTGATTTGGAATTGTTTGATGTAAAAAAAAGCGACAGTCATGGTGGAAGTTTGCAATATTATATTGGGCACAAGGGCGCGCATCCAGTTTCTCAAGAAATCCCTCGGCATATCGATGAAGAACAGAAATATGGACTCTACTCACTTTCGCGCCTTGGACAATTTGCTAAAGATGTACAGGAACAAAAGCGGGCGCTGCTTGAGCTTTTGATGAAATTAAAAAAAGCCGGCAAAAACATCGTAGGTATCTCGGCTCCCGCAAAAGGAAACACTTTGCTTAATTATTGCAACATAGACAAGACGATACTTGATTTTGTTACTGAAAAAAATCAGCTTAAGGTTGGTCGCTATACGCCGGGAACGCATATTCCAATTTATGACGATGCGGCGCTTCTTGAAAAAATGCCTGACTACGCGCTCATTCTGGCGTGGAACTTTGCTCCAGAAATTATGAATAATTTGTCTGAATTTAAAAAGCGGGGCGGTAAATTTATCATTCCGGTTCCTCGGCCAACCATTGTGGACGATATTATAGAAAGTTTATTTAAAAACTACGCGATTGAACCAGCATTCTCTGATGACCGAGGAGACATTTTTGACATTGTGGAAGAGGGGATTTCTCACATTGGCCTCATCACGTTTAAAGAAGGAGCAATTCGGGGGAATCATTATCACAAACAATCAACTCAATACACGTATATCCTTGAAGGGAAAATTCAATTTATGACATCAGATATAGACGGCAAAAACAAAAAAGAATTTGTTTTAACAGAAGGAATGATCACTCATATTCCTCCCGAGACCGTTCATGCGTACAAGGCACTGACTCCCGCGGCGATGCTTGATATGACAACGCTCTCGCGCGGCGTTAAGGGGTATGAAGAGGATACGGTGAGGGTTAAAATAATTTGATTTGAGATTTCAGAAATAAGATTTATGAATGCTAAAAAAATTATTCGGGTATGTGAGCCTGATATTACGAGCCGAGAAATGCGCTATGTAATGGACGCGGTAAAAACCGGCCAGATTTCTGGTATGGCAAGGTATGTGAAATTGTTTGAGGCTGCGTTTGCCCGAAAGACTGGTACACGATATGCGATTGCTGTAAATTCAGGCGCATCTGCCCTTTTTCTTGGACTATGGGCTCTTCACATACGGAAAGGCGATGAGGTCATTGTGCCCACATTGACAATGGCGGCGTCGGCAAACGCGGTCGCACAGTGCGGAGCAAACCCCGTTTTCGTTGATTGTGAACCAAATGGAAATATTGACGTTACTCAAATTGAAAAGAAAATTACAAAACGAACAAAAGCAATTATGCCAGTGCATATTTACGGACATCCATGCGACATGAATGCAATTTGGACGCTTGCACGGAAATATCGGCTGTACATTGTGGAGGACGCTGCGGAAGCGCAAGGGGCGCTTTACAAAAGTAGGCGAGTCGGAACGCTTGGGGACATGGCGTGCTTTAGTTTATATGCAAATAAATTAGTTACCACAGGAGAAGGCGGCATGATTACAACAGACAACAAAACGCTCGCGCACGAAATTTCAAAATTGCGAGACCATTATTTTTCAGGAAAAGGCAAAAATCGTTACTACCATAAAAAAATGGGATGGAATATGAAATTAAGCTCTATTCTTGCAGCGCTTGGCCTTGCGCAAGTTGAACGCTTGAATGAGCTGGTAAATAAACGTCGGGCAAACGCGAAATATTACACACAAGGATTATCTCCGCTTAAAAATCATTTGATATTTCCGACCGAGAAAAAAGGAATTCGTTCGGTGTATTGGACGTATGGTATTGTTCTAAAAAACCGAGGACCGCGTGATAAACTCATTGATTATTTAGCAAAACACGGTGTAGAGTCGCGCGCATTTTTTATACCCATGCACCAGCAGCCGCTGTACAGAACAAAAGGGCCATTTCCGATATCTGAGCGTTTAAGTCGTAGCGGACTCTACATTCCTTCTTCGTCACATCTGAGTAAACGTGATAAAGACGCCGTAATCACTGCTATTAAATATTTTTTCCAAAATCATGCATAGCATAGCGTTGCAAATTTATACTAGAGTCGGCGTTACGAAAGAAAATATTTTTGAGAGCAAAAAAGTGGTTCATCTTGGATGTGGCAATTCCAAACTAAAAGGAGCGATTGGGGTTGATGTCCTTACATTTCCTGCTGTTGATATCATTCACGACCTGAACACTCCATGGCCGTTTGAAGAGGATAGCGTTGATATTTTTTTTGCGCATAGCATTATCGGGCACCTCGATTCCGTCATTCATTTCATGAATGAAGTTTCTCGGGTTGGTAAAAATGGGTCTCGGATTGTAATTTCTACTCCTTATTTTCGCTCTATTGACGCCTTCTCTGATCCGACAATGAAACATTTCTTTACCTCTTGTTCTATGGATTATTTTTTAGACACCGACAGCCATCTTGCCCGATATGGTTATACAAAAAATAAATTTAAAAAAATCGGTTTCTGGTATGGTTGGCCGCAACCGTCAGCAAATCCTCTCACGCGATTATTTAAAACGTTTATACACCGATTCCCAAAATTGTATGATCAGTACCTCTCACTCTTTTTTTCTGTTAAGGTGCTAACGTGGGAACTCGAAATTAAGAAATGAAAATAGGTATTCTTTTACATCCATACGATGAAGATAAACCGGCTGGGCTTGCCCGTACGATTTTAGGGTTTGTTACGGGAATGCTTGAAACGGATAGAGATAATGAATATTTCATTTTCGTAAAAAAACAACCGAGAAAATTGCTCACGCTTCCGGGGAACAATTGGAAGCTCCAGGTGCTCGGTGAAGGATTTTTTTGGCTTGACAGTATGCAGTACGCTCCGCGTGCTGATGTCTATGTTTTTCACACGCCGGTCATGCCTTTTTTTTGGCGGCCGCCGAAGTCTGTTGTCATTGTTCTTGATTTCGCGTATCACTATTTACCTGCTCAAGATATGCGGACTTTCTTTTACAACAAAATGATTGGACTGTATCACGGACATTCGTTACGCAAAACTGATCACATTGTTTCTATTTCAAAAGCCACGAAAAAAGAAGTTATTAAGCTCTACAAGATACCGGAGCACAAAATTTCTATTGTATACATGGGTTTTCATTCTATATGTAAACTGCCTGAAGAAAAATTGTCCGTTGCCGTACCTGAAAAATTTTTTTTGTTTGTTGGCGTTCTTAAGCCCCGCAAAAATCCTTTTACGGTTATTCAGGCATTCATTCAATTTCACAAATCGCATCCC
>CAYZKP010000053.1:0-3313 GCA_964479245.1 uncultured Candidatus Saccharibacteria bacterium
TTTTTAGGCACTGCCGCTTCTTCCAGCACCTTAACGAAGACCGCTCGGGCCTCCGAACCACCATTACCCGCGCAGGTTACTTTGTATTCCGTGTCTTTTGTTTGCGTAACGGTAGCCGAGCCTTTCGTTTTCCCAGCAGTATCGAAATTTGTTCCCGTGCACACTGTCGCGTTTTCGCTCTCCCAAGAAAGTGTGGTTTCCTTGCCGGTGAAGTTGGAGGTGGCGCGGAGAGTGATGGTGGGGAGTGGAGCGGCGGGAGCGGAAGGAGGAACGACGGTTACTGAACGAATTGTTTTGTTGTCGGTAAGGCAGGTAATCGTGTACACGGTAACTTCACTCGGCTGTACGGTAACTTCACCGCTTGTTTTCCCGCCTGTTTCAAAGTTAACCCCCGTACAACTCTGCGCGCGGCCGCTGTTCCACCGCAGTATTGCGACGCCTTTCGCATCCCCGCGAGAGACCGTAAATTCAACATCCGGCGGCGGCTCGCGAAAAACTACGGGCGCGGTTTGTCGCGAATCTGACGAGGGCGATACTTGCACTTCTTCTTTTTTGCCCGTAAACGATTCTTTTATAGTATCAATGAGCGTTTTTGGTTTTTCGGGCTCTACTACCGTCACGGTGTTCGCCGCAGCCTCCCTTCGCGCAACAATGTTAGCAATTTGTTTTTCCACGGCGGCGATGGTTTCAAATATTGTTTTTATAAACATTTCTTTTCCCTTCAGAAAGTACGCTACTGCTTCTTTTATTTGATTTGAGTCCTGAGCCGATTCATCTTTCTTGCCAAAATTTTTTATTGCATCAAATATACTAGCGGCATTTGCATTATCTGAATCGATTGCGTCGTTCATTTCTAGTATTTCTAATAATTCCAGAAAAATCGGGTCAAGGGTGTTTACCTCTTCAAAAACACCAATTGAATCAGAAACGAGACGCGTAACTGTTTCAAGCGTGTAGTTGCCAGTGTTACCTGAAAATTCTATACGCTGCGCATCGTTACTAAATGGCTTCTGCAATTCGTTAAGCTGCCGTTTAAGGAAACCCAGAATACTCGCGGAGACCTCTGCGTCTAGGTCCCCAGTCGCAGCACTTAGTGAGAAAGACGAAAAATTAAATGTGAAATGATTTCTAAAAAGACCATCTGCTGAATTAAGCGAATTATAGTTACTGTTGATTTTATTTTTTTTACCAAAAGATATTCCAGAATCAAATGTTTGTGGAAGTTTAACGGGTATGGGAATATCAAAAAAAATAACAGATGCCTGTGGTCCAACACTTGGCGCAGGAGCAAATCCTGGTGCGGGAAGATTTGAAATTGCTCTGTCAGCAATTGTTCCTAATTCTAAACCTAATTGACGCCCCACCTGAACCGCTGGCAAACCTATAGCAATACTTTTCTGTGCTTTTTGAAACGCCCGCTGAACCGCAACAAGAGCATCGACACGATTTTGCGTGGCCACACTCGCTGCGGCAGTTGCTGCCTCTGCCGCTCCCACGGCAGCGTTAGCCGCATCATTTGCTTGATTTGCCGCTTGCGCCAAACCTACCGCGGGCGCTCCCACTACGCCAAACACCCCGAAATCCCCTGGGGTTGCCACCGCTGTCGTACTGATACCTTCATCCGGATCACATCCGTCACAGCCAGTAGTAGACGGAGCGGAGGGAGCAGCGGGCGCCTCCGAGGGAGGACCTTCTTCAGCAGTTGTGTCGGCCTCGCTAGGAGCATCAGCGGGAGCGGCGGGAGCGGCGGAATCCTCAGTAGAATCAGCGGGGGCGTCAGGATCTCCAGTGTCAGAGGGAGCGCCCGTAGCGTCACCAGGATCGCCCGGAGCACCACTCTCTCCAGTACCAGTCGCGCCACTAGGACCAGGAGCCCCAGGGGCAGAGCCCGAGGCGTCACCAGGATCGCCGGTAGCGCCACTTGCGCCACTGTCACCACCAGCACCACCACCTGCACCACCGCCACCGGCAAGCGCAACCGGAGCAAGTGATATCTGTGTTGTGCTGTATAGCGTGTATGTGAGAAAGTGTAGTGAAATATATGCGCACAAAGCGGCTAGAAAAACAAGAAAAACATACTTTATGCGAACATTTTTTGAGAAAAGATTCATACTATAATTCTACCCCCCCAGCGTGAGAAATCAAATGATTGTACACAACATTTAATCTACCTGGCGAACACGAAGTGTTGGCCAGTTTGCCAAGTTCATCAATTTAGGGACCTGTGGAGATGGCGCCTAATGCTTGTATAATTTTATTATACACGCTTAATTCAGCGATGGGTTTAGCTTGGATGATAAGCACCCCTGTTTCCCCCCACGGCATCTTCCCAAGAAGACGCCCGTGATTATCCAGTGCGAAGGCTGGTGAAAAGTTAGCAGACCGCAAAAAGTAGCGGTTCGTTTCAACCGCGCGCACTTTCGCGACATTTATTTCTTGGTTGTGCAATATTTTTGACTCATGAAACCACGCGGCAGAAGATACATTCACTACAATATTCGCGCCGTCTCGCGTTAATTGATTCGTAAAACTTGGCGAAAGAGCCTCCGAGCAGAACAATCCTCCAATAACGATATCTTTACGCGTTCCAAAAGATTTTTCCGCTCCTCGTGCATACGAACGGTTGCTCTCTAGTTTTGAAATAATCTCCTGCTGGCCGAGTCCTGTAAGAAAAAATCTGTACGCATACGGAAGGTATTCCCCCACCGGAACAAAAAATTGTTTATCTGTTGTCTCCACTGTGTGGTTTTGTAGATTAAAAAAGAACATACGAGATACAACGCTCTTATTTACATTTACATTTTTTACCCTGCTTGAATCAATGATGAGCGGTTTCATTTTTTTAAAGAGAGTGTCAAAGAGCGCCCACAATTCATTCATGTCCACTGACGTGCTGAAACGAGAATCTTCCGGATACACGATAATTTCAATGTCTTCGTTTTCATCAGCGATACGGTGAGTAAGGTCGCGTAGCACGGCAATTTGTTGTGTGTGTTCCGACCGAGACAACTCTATGCGCGCGGGAAACTGGGTCTGCACAAGAGCAACCTTTACCGGGTTATGGTCGCCATAGTCAGTCTTGTCAAGCCATGCCGCAACAGGAAGTGACGCGAGAAGAATAAGCGCGCACAGGCTCAGAATAAAAATGTTCCGTTTTATTTTTACATTCCATGGAGTTTGGAAAAACAACCAGTACCACACGCCGTTTACGAAAATAATGAGAAAGCTTAAAAGGTAGACTCCGCCAATGCCAGCGAATTGAAGCAGGGCATTATTGGACGCAAGCGCGTATCCCACAAAACCGGTTGAAAAA
>CAYZKP010000053.1:3323-5720 GCA_964479245.1 uncultured Candidatus Saccharibacteria bacterium
AGGGGGCCACAAATGATTCGTTTCCAAGCGTCAGTACGGCAAACCACCACATCCGAATATATTCAAAAAATACCCACAGTAAAGCACATACTATGGCGTCAAAAAATGTTCCTCGTTTTAGTTTGTATGCTACCATCGCCCACAAACCTCCGCTTAACAACGCGAGTGAAAAGATAAACGACGCCCAATACACAAAAACAAACAAGACGGCGAGAGTTTTATTTTGAATACCAAGCCAGTCAAGCGGCAGTAAGTGCCAAATGGGTATGTACGCGAGCCCTAAAAACACAAGGCCAAAAATCAATCCTGCTCCAAAAACTTCTCGTAGCCTATGTTGCCCCTCAAATAAAAAAATAAAAAGCGGCAACAATGCAAAAAATCCTAAAAACCAAAATTGCGGATAATTAAAACTGAGCGCAAGAATGAGACCGCTTACCACAGGATAGCCGATGAGCGCGTAACGCTCTTTTGATAATAACGATTGATGTGTGGTTGATGTCATTTATTCTTTAAGGGATTCAAGATATGCGAGACATGTTTTCCTCTCATGCTCTTCAAAGAGAGTACAGAACGTACGCGCTTCACTTTCAAAACCAGAACCCCACATATAGACAAACATCTCTATGGCGCCCGCGGCGCATTTTTTAACATACGCCTCTGATTTCGGTGCCTTGTCACAGATAGAAAATACGGTGTACGCACTTGGCAGTGCGGGAGGAGTAGCGGCAGAAAATCCAACCCCCGCGATACAATATGGTCGCATGAAGATGGGGGCTTCAAGACAAGCGCTCACGACTCTGTCAAAATCACCATCATAGAGTTGCAGTGTGAGTAGCGGCTGAACATAGTAACACATTTCACGCACTCGGTCGTTTGAACCCACTGCGGAGCAGGGAAAATGCGGGTCTTTGCTGATCATGCCCACCTCGCCGCGAGTCGCAAAAATATCATATGCCGTAAATGCGTTTTTCATAAAAACACCGATATAGCAGATGTCTTTTTCGCGCGTTGTTTTCACAAACGCGTCACAGGTTTGAAGCGCAAGCGGTAGGTTGTAGTTGGTATAGACCGCGAGACCTTCCCCCGCTCCTTACATACAACGCACTCTGTCGCGCGACCGTGTTAATGACCGGCAATGTTCAAAGACGCGAGCGACAACTTCGGTAGTGGCTTGTTCAGAAATAAACGTATCTATAAGTCCATAATAATATCCAAACTGGCAACGCGTTTCTATTGACTCATCAAACGGGGATGCTTTGAACAGGGAATGGGACATTCGCGCCACAAAGTGGGCGGGAAGGTGGCACCATCCACCGCGCTCGGGAGTTTCCGCGTCAGCGACAAGTTTACTCATTACTTTTTTCGGACCTGCTCGTTCTAGCCAGTATCGTATTGTCTCGTCGTCACGAGCCGCCGCGTACATGTCCACGTCTTTCCATGCGTGCTCCAGCTGCGAAGGAAATAATTCGTAGAATATCCTTACAAACACAAAATTTCTTTTCTGGCCAAAAAAAGAAAGGAATAAAAGCAGAATAAAGAAAAGAAATAAAAACCTAAGAAAGATATTTTTTGTGGGACGCATAAAAAATGCTTGCTTTTCAGCGGACGTTGTCATTGTCTTATGTTTCATGAACGATTTTTACTGATAAACGAAGTAATATTGTCAAAATTTTTATTGCACTGTTCCAGATTAGTTTCTCCGAGCGCGGTACAAAACGTTTGTTTCTCTGATTCATATTCAAATCCTTCCCATGTGGTCGTGCGAACAAGAATTGCTCCCGCCACGCAGTGGGCACGATAGTGTGCGGGCACAAGAGCACATGTTTTTATGACAGTATCAGTGTCTTTATATTCTGGAGGAAACGCGAAGTTGAAGCCGAGGCCTATAAAACAGGCTTCCTGTAAATCAATCGGTATCCGGAGACACCTTTCAAGAGCAGTACTCACATTAAATTTTTCCAGAGGACGTCCCCACAAAAACGATTGGTTGTAGTAACAGGCGGCGGCAACGTTTTTTTCATAACCAAACGCTGTTGAAAAAACGGAGCAAGGAAAATCAGGACGACTATCGTCAATCCACGCAGATTCATGAACGGACGCAAAACCAATCCCCACAAATACGTTTTCCATAAATGCACCGTGATAGCAAAATAAGCGAGTATTGGGGTCTGAAAAAAAACCGCATTTTTTTATTGCCTGTGGAAGATTGTAATTATAATTGACCAACAGGCTGTGTCCGATACCATGTTCGCATACAGCACGCTTAAAAATATCTGTAAAAGAAGCGCAGCGAGTGTAAAGAGTTTGTATAACAGTATCTTCTGCGAGTACACTAATGACATTTTCAAGCCCGCCATGAAAAAATCCTAACACACACCGGAACTCTATTCGGCTACA
>CAYZKP010000054.1:0-2349 GCA_964479245.1 uncultured Candidatus Saccharibacteria bacterium
GAGATTTCAATTTACGAAGACAGAAGTTTTAGCTTCGTACTTAAAACCTCACCGGCCTCCGCGCTTCTTTTGAAAGCGGCGGGAATTGAAAAGGGCTCCGGCAAAAATGCGGTTCAAAAAGTTGGCAAAGTAACAAAGGCTCAAATTCGTGAGATTGCCGAGAAAAAAATGCCAGACCTCAACGCGCACGATCTTGCAGCCGCGGAGAAAATTATAGAGGGTTCTGCGCGTTCAATGGGCATAGACGTCGTATGACGTTGTCCCGAATATTTTGCGAAGCAAAAGTGTTTTAGGGGATTAGACGTTGTGTAATAATTCATTTTTAAAAAAAGACTGTCCAGCTTATAGCGGGGCGGTCTTTTAATTTATCAGCGTAGCATCCTGTATGCGTACGCGGTCATACACTGAAAAACAAAGGTCTAATCTTGTTTCTTCATCCTCAACCAGTATTTGTTTTTCCACATCTTCTTTCCATTCACCTGTTTCCCAAAAATTTAGCGCGGGGAAATGCACGTCTCCCTCAAAAAACGCCCTGATAAACGTAATGTACATTCTATCAGCAAGTGGAAGGAATAGTTTGAATATTTCCGCCCCGCCAATAACAATTACTTCTTCTGCGTATTCTGCTTTCGAGAGTGCGTCTTTTATAGAGTTAACGACGACACATTCACTGTGACGAACAAAAAAATCAGGACTTTTGGTCAATATGATGTTTGTTCTTTCAGAGAGCGGCGAGCCAAGTGATTCAAATGTTTTTCTGCCCACAATAATCGGTTTGCGTACGGTCTTTTGTTTAAAATACTGTAGATCCCTTTTGATTTTTGGCCACGGTAATTTGCCCTTATTCCCAATCATTAAATTGCTATCAACCGCGGCGATGAGAGAGATGATCATGTGGGTTGCTCCGAATATCTATCTACGTTCTATCATATTTTTTATTTTTGTCATGTTTAAACAACTTTATGCGTAAAAAGTCATTAGAAATTTAATATATGATTTCATATATTAGCTTCTCGGCTCGGAAATGCAAAAACGTGTTTTTGCATTTCGCTCGCTCTACGTCGCTAATAAATCTTTTTTCTTACCCACAGCCTCTTTGTGCGCGCAAGACACTGCCTGTGGTATGATACAGAGAACTAATTTTATGACCCTCCAAAAAATTCTTGAATTTGGTTCAAACTTTGAAGATCGTTTTGTAGCGGACTACAGCGAGTTGGAAAAAATTGCCAACGAATTGCGGGATATGGAAAAAAAAATTGTACTTACGCAGGGAGTGTATGATTTAGCTCATGAAGGTCATGCTCGGTATCTTGAAGCCGCTCGCGCACATGGGGACGTTCTTATCGTTGGAGTCGACACAGACGCTTTAACTAAAAAAAGAAAAGGACCAAGCCGTCCTATTGTTCCAGAAGACGAACGGCTTCGTATGCTGGTCCAGCTTCGTTACGTCGACATCGTAACTTTGCGGCACGACGACGACGGTAGACACGATTTAATTCAGCGTGTACGGCCGGACATACTCATTACATCCGAAACGACAAAAGATTTTTCAAAAGAAACACGAGCGTGGCTAGAGGAATTTTGTGGCGCGATTGTTACTTTGCCCGCGCAGGCAACTATTTCAACGACTGCTCGAATTCGAAATTTAGAAATCGGAGGCGCTGATCGGCTTGCAAGTGAACTTCACAAAAGAATTCCTGCTGCGGTCGCCGAGGCGCTCAATGCATTTAGAGGCGGCGGGTCATCAAAGTAGAGATACTGCGCGTAAACTCAATCCTGCCTTTTTGTTTCAATTAAAAAGGCAGGATTGAGTTTTTCTTATGTATCGTTTATACTCCGACCAGAAATCAGGTGATGAGTAATGCTTCATGCAAAGTGTCGTCATTGCGTATGTTCCCGTTCTTCATCGTGGGTACATATCGTTTTTTGGTGCGTACCCGGGAGGGGTTTTGTATATTTTGGGCACCGATTTATTGAGAGAATTTGAGCATTTGGAAAGAGATATTCGTGCGCTTTCTCCGGAGGAGATGCGCATAGCAGTTGCAAGTTTGCGCATTTTTTCTTCCGTGCAGGTCCTTGATCGCGCGTCTATCGTATTCCTTTTAGGTACGTCCCACAGAATCATTATGCCGAATGAGGAGGTCTCTCGAGTAATTGCGGGAAAATATTTTCCTGGAAGAGACGTTATCTTTGATTCTATTTTCTTGCGGTGGGATATACAAAATACCATGAGTGAAAAAGCAATATCCCCTGACCGTAAAATTTCTTGCGAAGATTTTGATATTGAAATGATGCGGCACGCAGAGTCTCTTGCGGAGCAGAGTCGTGGTGGGTGGAGGCCGGTGGGTG
>CAYZKP010000054.1:2359-5661 GCA_964479245.1 uncultured Candidatus Saccharibacteria bacterium
GACACATGCCGCATGAACAATCTCTTTATGCACTCGGAGATCCTCGCGGGAACTTTAGTTGGGGTGAGCGGATAGAGCTTTCCAATTCTTTGCATGCCGAACGAAGCGTCATTGCTCAAGCGGCGAGACGGGGTATCAGTGTTTCTGGCGCGTCATTATATGTCACAACTTTTCCCTGTCCGCCGTGCGCGATGGATATTGTTGAGGCGGGGTTTTCGCGGCTGTATTATCGCGAAGGATATTCAAAAGTGGGCGCGGAAGACATTCTACGCGGCGGTCAGATTGAAATTATTAAAGTGGAAACATAAAATCAAAAACCCAGTATCTTACGCTGGGTTTTTACATTAAATTCTTGTCACGACCGCTCTTCCTCGTTTTGCGGAAACAAGCTGAACGTGCAGGTGCGTTACCGAGCTTCCTGTGTATCGAGGGTCCCCAAAGCGTAAGAGCATTGTGCCGCCGGGGATTTTGTATTGTCGCACAAGTTCCTGAATGTGCTGCTGCAGTTCAATCCACGCTTTTTTACTGACGTCTGTCGCTGAATCAATATGTCGTTTGTGTATCAGTAAAAAGTGCGTTTTAGTGTTTTTATACGGGTACATATTTTTCGTTACGAGCCAATATGTTCCTTGCCATAAAATTGGTTTTTTGTGGTATATGTGAAGATGCTCTGTACAAAACGGACACACACTGTCTTTTACAATTTGTCGGATGGCTCTACGGTATGTACCGGCTCGCGCATTTGTGACGTGTACGAGTTTTCTTTTTTGGGGCATTGATTTTCCTTTACTCATTATACTGGAGTGGGTATTGTCATTGCGGGATGAGGGTCGTAATCTTCTATTTCAAAATGTTCGGGACGAAAATCAAAAATATTGGTAATATTTGCATCCATCTTTACGGTGGGAAATTTTCGCGGTTCGCGCATTAAGAGCTCTCTCACATATGGATACTGCATTTCATAAATATGCGCATCCGCGATTTGATAGACCAGTTCCACGAAAGTATAACCAACGACTTGCGCGAACATCATGCCGAATGCGGCATATTGAATTAAATTAAATGCTAAACCGACGGGAGAGTCGGCGCTTCTTTGCCAGTGGAGGATTATCAATTCTTTGGTTTCGGGAAAGCCGCGAACGTGTATCTCACCGTGACATGGGGCGACGACAACTCTGCGATCAAAGCCCTCCACGGTGTGCATATAGTGGGGGATCCAACTCGTAATGCGATTCGTTCTCAAATATGGCATTCGTTTAAATATTTCAATAGAGGACTTGATTTGATTAAATGTCCGTCCGTCAGGGGTTGGAAACTGCGTCCATGCCATACCGTAAGATCCGTCACCGAGGTCTCCCGTGGGGAGCCCAAATGCGGCGCATTTTTCTTTCGTAACCCATGGATGCCAGTATGGACAGCCAAATTTTTTCAATTCCTCGTGCGTGCGAGCTCCGTTCAAAAATCCTATATGTTCGCCGAGGGCTGCGCGAAAAAATTTTCCCGACATATCTCGTTCGGTGATAATCGGGAATCCGTTTTTCATCGGAAATCGCATCTGGTGTCCGATAATGGTTTTCGCGCGCTGCCCCTGCACGACCATCGGTTCTCTGTCTGAATGCATAACGCGCGCAAGCAGATTATTGTATTGGGTGTCGGGAGCACGTTCTTTATCCGGAGCGTATAAAACGGTCATGGCACATTCTCCGCGGTTTTTTTGTCTAGAATCAGTGTACATATGTAGTGTATGATTATCAATAGATATGAAAAACGATATCAACACAATGTCAGATCGCGGGAAACTGATTGCGATTGAGGCCGGAGATGGGTCTGGCAAAACCGTTCAAACAGAATTGCTTGTAAGGGCGCTTCAAGCGAAGGGTCCAGTTACTCGTTTTGATTTTCCTCGCTACGAAACAGCATCTGGAAAATTTGTCCGCGAATGTCTTCAGGGTGTCTACGGAGATTTTTTGCACCTGTCTCCGTATTTTGCGGGACTTCCGTATATGATTGACCGGATGAATGCACGTGGAGAGTTATACCACGCTCTCTATCAAGGGCACATTGTATGCAACAGATACGTGCCAAGCAATATTGTTCATCAGTCAGCCAAAGTAGAAGGAGAAGAACGGAACAAAGTAATTGCGTTTATGGAAAAAATGGAATACGAAACGCTTGCACTGCCTCGTCCCGATATTGTTATTTATCTCTATGTTCCAGCATCTATTGCGGCAACTTTTATACGAGGTGATGGCGGAGCGCGTGACCAGTACGAACAAGACCTCTCGTATCAAGAACGAGTCGGCGAAGTCTACCGCGCTCTCTCACAAGAAAGAAAAGATTGGACCATGATTGAATGTGTAAAAGACGGAAAGTTGCTCTCTAAAGAAGAGATACACAAAAAAATTATGGCAGCAGTACTGCCTATTCTTTAGTTTTTAAGGCCCGATTCTCGGGCTTTTTTGTTTATTGCAATGATGTTACGATAATCACATACATGCAGGAGGGAATTAAAAACATACCGCAGGAATCACCGAAATATATGCAAGAGGAAATTAAAAATATAATACAGAAAGTGCTCGAAAAATACGGAATAAAGACGGATGATATTCACCTTGAGCATCCGGCGGATTTTTCTCATGGAGATTATTCAACGAACGTCGCAATGCGGTATGCGCCACAAGCAAAAAAGGAATCAAAAGAGTTTGCCGAAGAAATTGTACGAGACCTCATACAAAATTTGCCAAAAGAAATTAAAACAGTTGAAGTTGCGGGACGAGGATTTATTAACTTTTTTCTTTCACAAGAGTTTTTTGCCGAGTCTCTTGAGGATATCTCAAACAGAAAAGAAGCATTTGGAGAAAATAAGCTTTTAAAAAATAAAAAAGTTATTATTGAATACACCGACCCGAATCCGTTTAAAGAATTCCACATTGGACATCTGATGAGTAATGCAATCGGCGAATCACTGTCTCGCGTTGTTGAATTTTCGGGCGCCGAGGTTAAGCGAGCGAACTATCAAGGAGATGTGGGGCTTCATGTGGCAAAAGCGCTATGGGGAAAAATAAAAAATCCTGAAATGAGTTTTCCTCAAGCGTACGCGTATGGCTCGGAGCAGTATGAAAAACATACAAAAGAAATTGATGAAATAAATAAAAAAATTTATGAAGGAAGCGATCCAGAAATTAATACACTGTATGCGGAGGGTAAAAAAGCATCCCTCGCTGATTTTGAAGAGATATACAAGCGCCTTGGGACAAAATTTGATTTTTATTTTTTTGAAAATGAAAGCGGACCTGTTGGTT
>CAYZKP010000055.1:0-1730 GCA_964479245.1 uncultured Candidatus Saccharibacteria bacterium
GTTTTCGGGATGTAGTATAGTGGCAGTACGCGGGCTTCGGGAGTCCGTAGTCTGGGTTCGATTCCCAGCACTCCGAAAGTAAAATTTTTAGTACGAAGCGAGACTTTGTAGCCTATGCCCGATATGTAGGGTGTGAAATAGCCGGACGGCTAGCTCAGTTGGTTAGAGCGCTGCGTTCACATCGCAGAGGCCACAAGTTCGAATCTTGTGCCGTCCACAAGGAGCTGAATGTTACACATGAAACAATTTTGTGATTGTTTCACGGTGTTTCACGGCATTGTTTGGGCCCGTGGTTAAGTGGTAAAACGCTGCATTCGCATTGCAGAGGCAGGGGTTCAATTCCCCTCGGGTCCATTCGTTCAAAACCGTTTTGATTTTTTAAATTTTTATCGGAGAATGAGTGACGTAGTGCGCAATACTGTAGTAATATGAACATATGTCTTCATATTTTTTAACATCTGAATCAGTGACGGAGGGTCATCCGGATAAATTGGCTGATCAAATTTCTGATGCTGTACTAGACGAAATTTTTTCGCAAGATCCCTATGCGCGTGTTGCAATTGAAACACTTCTCACTACAGGTCTTGTGGTTGTCGCTGGAGAGGTGACGACTCGAGCGTATGTGGAAGTGCAAGATATTGTACGCAAGGTTCTCAAAAACGCCGGTTACACAAAAAGTGAATATGGGATAGATGCAGAAAGTTGCGGCATTCTTGCGTCAATTCACGGGCAATCTCCTGATATCGCGCAGGGCGTTGGAAAGCAAAGGGAAAAACCGGAACTTATCGGGGCGGGGGATCAAGGAATGATGTTTGGATATGCAACAAATGAGACGCCAGAGCTTATGCCCTCGCCGATCGCATTTGCCCACCGAATTACTCGGCGGCTTGCACAGGCAAGAAAAACACGAGCAATCCCATATTTGCGTCCTGATGGAAAATCGCAGGTGACCGTGGAATATGAAAATGGTGTACCAAAACGGATTGATACGGTTCTGGTTTCCGCACAGCATAATCCGGACGTTTCTTCCGCACGAATTAAAAAAGATATTGTGCGGGAAGTAATTAAAAAAGTATTGCCGAAAAAACTTTTAGATTCAAAAACAAAATTTTTAGTAAATCCTACCGGGCGGTTTGTCATTGGCGGGCCGCAAGGAGATACGGGGCTTACGGGGCGGAAAATAATCGTTGATACATATGGTGGGGTCGGCTCTCACGGCGGGGGCGCTTTTTCGGGAAAAGATCCGACAAAAGTAGATCGGTCCGCTTCATACATGGGCCAGTGTGTTGCGAAAAACATCGTCGCATCAGGTATTGCCACAAAAGCAGAGGTTAAAGTTGCTTACGCGATTGGTGTTCCCGAGCCCTTGATGCTTCATATTGATGCAAGCGATTTGAAAGTTTCTCAAACAGCGCTTCTTCGTGCTGTACGAAAAGTGTTTGATTTCCGTCCCGGTATGATTATTAAACAGCTTAATCTCCGTCGTCCGATATATAGGCAAGTTGCCGCATACGGACATTTTGGGCGCACGGATATTGATATCCCGTGGGAAAAAACGAATAAAGTAGCGTTGCTTCGTAAACTGATTACATAGCACAACAATGTCCCGTGTGCACAGAAAACACTGAGAGCGTATCGGCATACTCGATACCAAAATTTTAGGAAACTAGGGAGCCAATTTTTCGGAAAGCCGATACGTGTGAAAGGATCGTGACTGATTTGACAGGCGG
>CAYZKP010000055.1:1740-5623 GCA_964479245.1 uncultured Candidatus Saccharibacteria bacterium
TGCTTTTTGCAGTTGTACTAAACACACATAGGGTTTCGCCAATGTATCGGGCAGGACTACTCTTTTTGCACACATTTTTATTGGTCTTAATACTTTTTACTTCTGTTACTTTTGCTGCAGAAACGGTCGCCGATCAAAAGTTTACTGTTTGCGCTCCGTATCGGTATAAAATTACTACTCCCGGTTATGGACTGTATCGGCTTGCAGAAGACGTCGGACATTCACCAGAAGAGATTTTGGCAATGAATCCGAACATTGCCGCGCGAACGAATCCTGAACAAAAATGGTGGCTTCGCTTGTTTGAGGGTGTTGCTGTTCCGCTCTGTAACATGTTTTCTAAGACGGCCGCTGAAATTTCTGATACGGATACCATTCTCGTTTCGATGGGCGAGTTGCGCGCAAAAGAGAATGAAATACGTTCAAAAAATGCGGAAAATATCACGCTGAAGGCGATTCTTGACGAGACAAATCAAAAACGCGTGGATTTAACACTGGAGTCATCCAAACTCAATAAAGAACTTCGTGAAACACGCGTGGAACGCGACAACTTTCGCTCTCAAGGGAATACGTGGTTCTATGTTGGTATTATACTTTTACTTGTTGTGATGGCGCTCGTGGTTTACTTGAGGGATGCCCAAAAAAATCTTGAAAAAACGAAAGTAAAATTGCGGGAAACCGAAAGTGGCAAGTACAAGCTTGAAATAGAGCTTAACGCCAAACATAAGATGCTCCAAGATCTTTTGAAAAGATTTTCTCCACGTACCACTGTTGTAACCCCCCCCAAACCAGAAGTAAAAAAAGCCGCGTAAATTCAAACGATGTAGACGTGCCTCGATTCTCGGGGCATTTTTCTTAAGATGGTTTATCCACATACGAAGCTGTGTCGGATGAAGCTGGTGCTACAATGGAGATGTTATACATAACCTATTTTTTAAACTCATGTATCCACAAATTTTTTTAATCGGCACGTTTTTTATTGTTGTGGCGGCCCTTGATGCGAGTAGCATATACATTCCTCCACAACTTGCACAGGTTGTTGAATCTACAGCTGAGCGCTCAGCGTCCACGATTTCTCCCTCCCCAGATTCTTCTGTAGGGTCACAGCAATTTATGCCTCCCCAAGAGCAACAACCGCCAATGCCACCTCGTGAGCCACAGCCACTAACGTCTCCTCAAGATCAGCAATTTCCTCCATCTCCTCAAGAGCCGCAACAGCAGACTCTTCCCCCAGAACAACCACAAAGAATGCAACCGCCTCCGCCGCGAGGAGAGTTTATTGGAGAAGAAGATTATGAAGAGCGCGAATGTCTTGTTGATCCGCGGCAGATTGCAGACGCGAAACGACAGATAAAAGATTTGGGGCGCCGCATAAAAGGGGTAAGTAAGCTCGCAAAAAAATATGGAACGTCGGCGGACATTGAAGTATTAACCACTGTAGCAACTGAAATTGCTCGCTTTAATACTATTTTTTATTCAGGCGACGAAGAGGCGATTGCCGATAGCATTGAGGATTTTTGGAATGGTGAATATTGGCAACAGGTTGATGACATTGACCGACGCGTTCGCGTGCCAAAAGAGATCGGTGATCTAAATCGACAAGCAAAACGTGTAGAAAAGTTGCTCAATGCACGGAAAAAACAACTGCAAACGGTTAACACGGTGTTAGGATTTGATACAGGCATTCTCACTCAGCTTTTCTCACAGATTAAAGGTATTATTGCCGAAGCAGACCGCTTAGCAAAAGCAGGAGAGCTTGAAGAGGCCAGCGAAACTCTGCGGGAAATATACGATGGGGGAATTCATCCGGGGAGTATTGAGGGCGTGGTGAACGAGCTTACCAATCTCGCGATAAGCGTAAAGCGCATCAAAGACCAAAACATTGTTTCTCAAATTAAAACACTTCTTGCAGAACCGCTTGCTCTCGTGGCAGAGGGTGATTTGCAGGGGTCAAATGAGGCATTTAGCGAGGTTCGTAATCAGGTGTATCAATTACTTGAACAGGGTTTAAATACCAACACGAAGAAAAGAGTCCGGTAATTTTTACATTGTAAATCTGAAAAAATGTCACGTGAATGCGTGATATTTTTTCTTCCAACAAAAATCCCCGTTAGGGGATTAAGTCTTATTTACCATTTATCTGTATCGCCGGTCCAATTTTTGAAAACCTCTTTTCCTCCAAGGATAGACCAGTCTGAATCTTTTGTGTGACATGAAGTAGTTCCGCCTCGAGTGCCAAAAATCATCACAATTCTTAATCGTACGGGTTTATATACTTCCATAAAATCTTTGTAAATTACGCTGATGAGGCGTTCATAAGAAATTTCTGTGTTGCGGAAGTGGTGCAAATATAATTTTAAAGATTTAAGTTCAACAACTTTTTCACTCGGATATATTGTGATGAAGATATCTGCAAAGTCTGGTTTATCTTCTCCTCCTCCCAAAAATGTAACTTCCTCACTCTTGATTTTAATCTCTTGAGCTCCGTCATCGGGATTTTTGATTGCCTTAAGAATAGAGCGATCGCTCCATACGCGTTCTTTCTGGGGAGTATTTTGGGTCATTTTTATCTTTTTAAATGCGTATTTTCTTTATATACAGTAGCACGATTTATACATTGGCAATATTTTGACATTGTGCTGAAATTAAAGTAATGTTTTGGGCAGATCACAAAAGTTTTGAAAGGAAATTAACAAGTGCCAAAGCGTGTAGCCGACCGGTATGGAAGCATTAATCCTCCGATTTATAATAGCACTGCATTCGGTTTTAATTCTGTTAACGAGGGGAAAGAGGCATTTAATGAATATGGGAGCCGATTTGCCTATGGCAGGATGGGGAATCCGAGTCTGTGGCCTTTTGAGCTATGGTTTGCGGAATTTCATGGCGTTCGTTCAGGTTCTGTTTGGGCGACACACAATGGTATGAATACCGTTGTGCTCTCTGTGCTCGGCAGTGTCTCAGTTGATCTTGGTAGGGGCAAGAAAGTTGTAGCCTCTCCATATTTGTATGGGGGTACGCACCATCTGCTTGAATTTTTCCATCGTAATGGCTGGATTAATCTTGTATGGGTGAAAAATCCGTTTGATATTAGTGCGTGGAAGGAGGCGCTTGGCGGCGATATTGCGGCCTGTGCTCTTCTTGAAACGCCGGCAAATCCAACGGTTGATATTTTTGACATTGAAGCTATTTCGGAGGCGGTTTGCGAGCACGGCTCTCGACTCATCGTTGACGATACATTGGGTGTTGGTCTACAGGAGCCTCTCGAACTTGGCGCGGATTGTCTCATCTACTCAGCAACAAAAGCGCTTAACAGAAAATCTTCACACTTGGGGGGCGCAGTAGTTGCCGCACCACAATTTAGAAAAGAGGTTGAGTCTGTTTTTGATGACGTGTTTGTGCATACTGGTTTAGTCATGAGCGCGGAATCTGCGGTTGCAATCTACGGGAACAGAACAAAATTAGTGCGGGACATGCAGCTTTTTTCAGAAAATGCATTATCGGTCGCGACATTTCTTGAGAATCATTCAGCAATTCAGAAAGTTAACTATCCGCAGCTTGCCTCAAGTCCACACCATAGTCTTGCTCAAAAACAAATGCCCATGGGCGTCGGAGGGCTTTTGTCTTTTGAACTTCAGAATTTCGAAGCCGCGGTTCGATTTGTTGAATCGCAGGAGGTTGCTATTTTGGCCGTACATCTTGGAGACGGCAATGAGTGTCTTGTTACCCATCCGGCATCCACAACGCACAGTAAATTATCTCACGCTGAACTTTTGAAATTAAATATTACTCCTGAATTAGTACGAATGTCGGTTTCACTCGGAGATATGGAGCCAGTTATTAAAGATTTTGAACGAGCTCTCGACTCTCTTTAAATTTAAAATATATA
>CAYZKP010000056.1:0-5398 GCA_964479245.1 uncultured Candidatus Saccharibacteria bacterium
TCCCAGGACTCACGGCCAGAAGCATTCAGAGCGCGAGCCCGGAGCAATTGGAGGTGGCGCTCGAGCTGGAGGACGAGTTGCTAAAGGTATGCGCATGGCGGGACGGATGGGAGGCGATCGCATAACGGTTAAAAACTTGAAGGTGCTTGCCGTTCTCAAAGAACACAACCAATTACTTATTTCAGGAGCTGTTCCCGGTAGACGCGGAACGCTTGTCGAGATTCGAGGATAATTAAAGAGGTTGAGGGCAGAGAGTAGAAAAGAGAAAAACAACGAAATAATTAACAACACACTACATTCCACTTTCTACATTCATATTATGGAAACAAGTATTTACAACCAATCAGGGAAAAAGACCGGAAGCATACAGCTTCCGGAGAAAGTGTTTGGCGCGCGCCTCAACAAGGACCTTGTGCACGAGGTGATTGTTTCTATGCGTTCGAATGCCCGTCGTCCGATTGCGCACACAAAAGACAGAAGCGATGTTCGTGGTGGTGGGAAAAAGCCATGGCAGCAAAAAGGGTTAGGCCGTGCGCGACATGGTTCTCGGCGCTCTCCCATCTGGAGGGGTGGCGGTATTACATTTGGCCCGACAAAAGAAAAGAATTTCAATAAAAAAATAAATAAAAAAGCAAAAGTAGCGGCACTTTTTATGCTCCTCTCGCGGAAACTCCATGACGGGCACATGCTCTTTGTGGACCATCTTCATATTGAAAACGGAAAAACAAAAGACGCAAAGATTGTGCTTCACAACTTAAGCGCCGTTTCTGGTTTTGACCGCCTCGTTACGAAAAAACGAAATGCGGCCCTTCTTTATACGACAGAAAAGGATGCGCTAACGCGGCGAAGTTTTAATAATTTTGGCAATATGCTTTTTAAATCCATTGCAGAAATGAATCCTCTAGACCTCGTAAATTATAAATACGTTATTATCGTGAATCCCGAAAAAAGTATCGCCCTTCTTGAAAGCAAACTTAAAAAAAGTGCTACAAGCCACAAGCCACAAGCTACAAGCTAATCATATGGCCTTATTAGACATCCTCAAAACCAAAAAAAAATCTACGGAAGCAAAAAAGGCTCCCGCTAAAACCGCATCAGTCAAACAGTCGGTTGTAAAAAAAACAAAAACAGAAATCGCGGGAAAACAGCCTCAAGAAAAAGACAAAAAAGGAGAGAGGTTTTCTCACATACTTATTCGTCCACGGGTGAGTGAAAAAGCAGCGCTGCATTCGGGAAGTAATTCCTATGTGTTTGATGTCGCCCGCAATGCCACTAAGATAGAAATTAAAAAAGCGATTAAAGAAACGTATAATGTGATGCCAATTCAAGTAAACGTAATAAATGTAAAACCAAAACAAAGATTTATCCGTGGGGTTGTTGGGAAAACAACTCACTTCAAGAAGGCGATTGTCTTTCTCAAAGAGGGTGATAGTATTGAGCTCACATAAACGCATGAATCCCGTTCCAAATCGCGGGCGCGAAACAACACATATGATATCTACAATCAAAATTAACATTACCAATAACACGATAGGCCGTTGCGCTTCTGGCGTCCGCGCCCTATTGGGAACGGGATAAAACACGCAAAACCAACAAGCCCGGGGAGAAGAGCGGTAATTCATATTCCTTACAATCAGTTTATTACAAGCGACACTCCTCATAAAAGTCTTACCTTTGGCCGCAAACGAGCGGTGGGAAGAAATAATGTCGGAAGAATCACGACACGGCACAAGGGTGGCGGCCACAAAAGACGCTATCGGGAGATTGATTTTCTTTATAACAAAATTGATATTCCGGCCCGTGTTCTCACTGTTGAATATGACCCGAATCGTTCCGGCTTTATTGCTCTTGTGCTCTATAAAGATGGCGAGCGGCGCTACACTCTTGCTCCCAAGACGCTTAAGGTCGGGGATCAATTCATCGTTTCTCAAAATGCGCCCATTAAAACTGGAAACCGTTTATTGCTCAAAAATATTCCTGTTGGCACGTTCGTATACAACGTTGAAGTGATGCCGGGCGGGGGAGGAAAGATAGCGCGCGCGGCCGGCAATTTCGTTGAAGTTGTTGCAAACGATCAAGGATATACGCACCTGAAGATGCCTTCGGGGGAAATTCGTAAAGTGAAAGAAACCTCGTGGGCTTCGGTTGGCAGTGTTTCAAACGAGGAATGGAAGTTGCGTAGCATTGGAAAGGCGTGTAGATCTCGGTGGTCGCCGTATCATTAAAAAAAAAAAGGAAGCGCGATGAACCCCGTTGATCATCCGCACGGTGGAGGTGAGGGACGACAAGGAATTGGTCTTCGTCGAGGTCCTAAAAATACATACGGGAAGACGTGGTTTGGAATTAAAACTCGCAAACCGAAAAAGTATTCAAATACATTTATTATTGCGCGACGCAAAACCGCGCGAGAAAAACGAAGATAAAAAATCCCGCTTTAAGCGGGATTTTTTGAGCAGTGTTTGTTATGCGATTCCGTGTGGATGTGATTCAATCAGTCCCGCGTTTGTAATTTTGATAAAGTTTGCGTTTTTAGCAAATCCAGGAAGATCGTGCGCGCCAAGGTAGCTCATTGATGAGCGAAGTCCTGAAATTAAATCCCCGATGACCATTTTTGCTTCTCCGTGATATGCGATTTTTCCCGAAGCTCCCTCGGGCGCGCGGCTGAAACCATCTCCGTCGCCCCCGTCAAGACGTGTCTTGTCTTTTCCTGCCTCAAATGATGCCATGCCTCGGTAATATTTATACGCGACGCCGCGTTCCATAATAATTTCCCCGGGAGATTCTTTGCACCCGGCAAATAATTTTCCAATCATGATAGTTTGGGCCCCAGCGGCAAGGGCTTTTGCGCAATCGCCCGAGTTTTTAATTCCTCCATCAGCAATAACTGGTATTTTATATTTTTTAGCTATTGATACAACATCTTGAATTGCAGTTAATTGGGGGATTCCTACCCCTGTCACAATTCGTGTTGTGCAGGCGGCACCCGGTCCAATGCCGACCTTAAGCGCATCAACGCCGAGGCGAGCAAGGTCCTTCGCCGCCTCTTTTGTGGCAATATTTCCCGCAATGATATCAATTTTTTTATCAAATGTTTTTCGGAGTGCGCGAACCATGTTGAGCGCGCGTGCATTGTGCCCGTGAGCGATATCAATAACGAGGACGTCGGCACCCGCGGCAAAAAGCGCCCTTGCGCGCGGCAGGGTATCGTCTTTGACGCCAACTGCTGCTCCCACGAGGAGTCGCCCCTTTTTATCTTTTGCCGCAGAGGGATTATAGAGTTGTTTTAAAATATCCCTGAGAGTTATAAGTCCTGCCACCGTGCCGTTTTTTCTTACGAGTGGCAGCTTTTCAATTTTATATTTATGGAGAATCTCTTGTGCTTTTTTAAGTGAAATACGCGGGTCGCCCACGATGACTTTTTTTGTCATGATTTCGGAAATATTTTTTTTGTCATCATGCTCAAATAAAATGTCGCGGGAGGTTACGATGCCGATAAGTTTTTGATCGTCGTTTACCACAAGCGCGCTTGAAACTTCTTCTCGGCGCATTATCTCTTGCGCTTCTTTGATTGAGATGTGCGGGTCAACAGAAATAGGATCTTCTATGATGACATTTTCCGCGCGCTTCACTTTTCGCACTTCTTCTACCTGTTTTTCAATTGAACAAAAGCGGTGAATAATGCCGATCCCTCCCGCCTCTGCAAGCGCGCGCGCCATCTTTGATTCAGTCACCGTATCCATATTTGCTGAAACGAGAGGAATGTGGAGGGTAATATTGCGTGACAGTAATGTATCGGTCTGTATATCTTTACGCGAAAAAACCCGAGACTTTCTCGGGATAAGGAGCACGTCGTCAAATGTAAGCCCTTCTTTCATCATGCCAGTATCAATTATATAGTACCCACACAGAGGAGCAACAAGAAGTTATATTTGACTTTAAAAAATGATTTATATACTATGGTTGTGAAGCCTCGCAGGGCTTGTTTGTTTTATGACAAGACCCGCTTAAAAGCTTTATCCATGACTAGATCGCTCAAGAAGGGTCCGTATATAGATCCGGCTATATGGAAGAAGATACAGGGTAAAAGACCCGATGCCGTTTCTGTTATTAAAACGTGGGCGCGGGACTGCCACATTGCTCCAGAGATGGTGGGGTTTACCCTTGGAGTTTATAATGGCAAGGAACATGTTTCTGTAAAGATTACTGAAGAAATGGTGGGGCATCGGTTGGGCGAATTTTCGCCAACAAAGAAATTTTTGCGGCATGGAGGGAAAATGCAAAAAGAGCTTGAACAAAAGAAGAAAGAGGCTGAAATTGCTGCCGCGCAAGCCGCAAAAACGGCAACGGAGGCGCCAAAAGCGGAACCGGCCAAGAAATAAAAAAACATGAATCCCGTTCCAAATCGCGGGCGCGAAACAACACATATGATATACACAATAGAAATTAACATTACAAGTAACACGATAGGCCGTTGCGCTTCCGGCGCCCGCGCCCTATTTGGAACGGGATGAAAGCTTTTCTTAAAAACTATCGTCAGTCTCCACGCAAGGTTCGTCTTGTGGCTGATCTAATTCGGCGGAAGGATGTGAAAACTGCGCAATCGTTGCTTGACTCCGCTCCGAAACGCGCGGCGCTTCCCATGCGAAAGCTTTTGAATTCAGCAATTGCAAACGCTAAAAGAGAACACGGAAACGAAGAGAATCTTTTCGTTAAAGAGGTTCGTGTTGATGCTGGGCCGACGCTGAAACGCACCATGCCGCGTGCCCGTGGGTCTGCGTACCTTATTCGTAAGCGCACCAGCCGTGTTCAATTAACACTTGGCGAACGGCCGCGAGAACACCACCAACCAAAACACGCTAAGAAGCTACAAGCTAACAGCTAAAAGCTATTCACATGACTCACGTCGTCCATCCATATTCACACCGCCTTGGTATCATCAGAGATTGGAAATCTCGCTGGTTTCATGCGGGGAAACAATACAAAGCGTTTTTGCGTGGCGATGTGTTTTTGCGTGAATATCTTGCAGAGCGGCTACGTGGCCTGTATGTTGCTTCAGTTGAAATTGAGCGAAATAACGACATATTAAAAATTATCATTAAAACAGCGCGACCGGGCATGATTATCGGCAGGCAGGGAGAAGGTTCAGTAAAACTAAAAGATGATATTAAAAAATTCTTGGCGAAGTCGAAACTTTCGGCAAAAGAAATAAAGCTCGAAATTGAAGAAATTCGTTCCCCAGAATCAAATGCTGCGGTTGTCGGGCAGATGATTGCTGAAGCGCTTGAAAAGCGGCTTCCGTTTAAACGAGTGATGAAACAAACGCTTGACAAGGTAGTCGCAAACAAAGACGTGAAAGGGGTGCGCATTGCGCTTTCGGGGAGACTCGGAGGAGCTGACA
>CAYZKP010000057.1:0-1636 GCA_964479245.1 uncultured Candidatus Saccharibacteria bacterium
AAGTTCCAAGGATACACCTTGGGATGTCTGTTTTGTACTTTATTTAATAAGGTAGAAATTACCAATTTTGCTTGACATTTATATATTAAATGTGGTATAATTTACATGTAGTTTTTTTCTTTCCCACGCCTCGGGGTTTCTGGGGTAGGAGAACTTACAATGGACAGACTTTGCGTAGCCGTGTATCTCACGCTGTTTTTCATGCTTATGGTGGCGGGTACCATGGCGGTCCTTCTTTTCCCGTCGGAAGAATTTGCGACCAATCGTCTTCTCGCGATCGCTGGCGGATGGGGTCTTTTCTTCGCCTGCTTTCTCGGCTACATGACGCATATCGTCAACGTGGTGATTGAGGAAATTAAGCGGTAATCAGGTGAAATCATCGTCCCAACCGGCTCCCCGCAAAGGAGCCGGTTAATTTTTTGCTCTAAAAAAGTTTTTGTGATATAATTAAAAAATAACAATAAGTTTAAATCAAAAACATGAGTACTACACTAATAATAATTTTAGGAGTTATCGCAGTTATCGGTCTGTGGATTGTTGTTACGTACAATCGGTTTGTCACATTCGTCAATCGCGTGAAAGAATCGTGGGCAGATATTGATGTCCAGCTCAAACGCCGGTATGACCTCATTCCGAATCTTGTAAATACGGTAAAAGGATATATGGCGCATGAGCGAGGGACACTTGAAAAAGTGACCGAAGCGCGAGTAAAAGCAATGAGCGCGGGTTCTGTCGGAGACCACGGAAAAAGTGAGAACATGCTGACTGATGCCCTTAAGTCTTTATTTGCGGTTGCGGAAAATTATCCAGACCTTAAAGCAAATCAAAACTTTCTTGAACTCCAGCGAGAATTGTCTGACACGGAAAACAAAATTCAAGCCGCGCGGCGTTTTTACAATACTAATGTGCGCGACTTAAACACAAAAATTGATTCATTCCCTCCAAATATAATCGCGGGAATGTTTCGATTTAGTAAGGCCGATTTCTTTGAGCTTGGCGAAGGAGGTGAAGTGGCGAAAAACCCTGTTGCAGTTAATTTTTAGTGTGATATGAGCTTGGAATCTTTAATTGGGACAGACCCAGAGAGTGGAAAGAAGTGGCTTGAGTCTAAGAAAGCCGATATTCTGGAGTCAATAAAACGCGATACAAAATCGAGGCAAGGCTTTTGTAGTATAAGAGATATCCATAACACAATAGATCGTATAACCCAAGAAGATTTGGAAAACGGTAAAGTGGGTGTGCCCGAAAAATTAACATCTGATGAGGTATTTGATTTTATTGAGGGACTTGAGAGAGATGGTTTGATAAAGGAGTCTGCACCAGGTGAATTTACATACACAGGCAATGAGTAGTTTAATTTTTAAAAATGGAAAAACCAGAAAAATCCAAAAAGCTTGAAGACGGAGCTACCGTCATTGGCGATTCAAAAGGAAATGCGTGGGAGGGGACGCACGATGATCCTGGTCATATACGTAATCAGCGAGCGCAAATAGAAAAAGAAGCAGATATCCTTGAGCAAAATGGGACTCTGCTTCGCAAACACCGACACGATTTTATCACAGGACGTTTATTTGAGTGGCCACAAGAGGCGCTTGAAAAGCTGGTAGAAATAAGCCCTGACGATGTTCTTGCCTCT
>CAYZKP010000057.1:1646-5368 GCA_964479245.1 uncultured Candidatus Saccharibacteria bacterium
AAAAAAGAAAAAACAAAGCGCGAAGCTCTACGGGAAAAATTGAGAAAAATCGGAGGAACAGAAGCGGCAAAAGAGAATGCGCGAAAAGCTATGGAGGAAATCAACAAGAAAAAAGATACATAATTTTTTGATATCTTACGTTTTGCGTTTCACGCTTCACGTTTTGCGTTTTACGACATGGCTTCTATTTACACGCATAAAGATCAGAATATTCGTCGAACATGGATATTAATGACCATGTTTTTTGTCATTGTTATTTTCATTGGTTGGGCCTTAAGTTATGTCTTTCAAAATCAGGCGATTCTTTATATCGCGATTGTGTTTTCTGTGCTTATGAATTTTTTCTCATACTGGAATTCAGACAAAATTGTGCTTTTAACCACCGGCGCGAAGGAAGCCGACTCCAGTCAATACCGAGAGCTCCACAACATGGTTGAAAATTTAGCGATTACCGCGGGGCTTCCAAAACCGAAAGTATATATTGTAAAAGATCCTGCGCCAAATGCGTTTGCAACAGGAAGAAACGAGGAACGCGCGGTCGTTGCGGTAACGACGGGGCTCCTCGGGCTTCTCGAGAAAAACGAACTTGAGGGGGTAATCTCCCACGAACTCTCTCACATCGGAAATCGGGACATGCTCGTTTCAACTATTGTTGTTATGCTCGTCGGGTTTGTGACGCTCGTATCTGATTTTTTTCTTCGTTCTATGATATGGGGCGGCGGAGATCATCGTGATGGGCGCGCGCAAATCATTTTGATACTTGTTGGCGTTGCGCTTGCGATTCTTGCTCCACTCATCGGGCTGTTGATCCAGCTTGCGGTTTCTCGGAAAAGAGAATTTCTTGCAGATGCTTCCGGGGCGCTTCTCACGCGCTATCCCGAAGGGCTTGCCTCGGCGCTTCAAAAGATAGGGCGCTATTCGCAACCAATGCAGAGGGCAAACCATGCAACCGCGCATCTTTTTATCTCAAATCCGTTCGGAAAACATGGCAAAGTCAGTGGATTTTTAAATACGTTGTTTTTAACGCATCCCCCGATAGAGGAGCGCATAAAAGCGCTTAGGGGGAGTGTTTGAAAATGGCTTGTTTGAAAACTTGACTTTTATATTGAATGGTGCTACAATTCTTTTAAAGAGAATTAGGTCTTTTCACAACAAAGGGAGCCCCCAATGACTTATGACCCGAGGATTGAAGCGCGAGAGCGGCAGAAGATCGTTGAGGAAATAAGGAGACTAGCTGGAGAACCCAGCAAAAATCGTCTTCAAATTGCCTTCTTGAAGAGAAGGCTTGCCAGGAACGACGAGGCGCGCGCTCGTGACCGAGCGAAGGGGCGCTGGAAGAAGTAGGATAGGTCGGCCGGGTTTGTATGGAGGACGGAGATGAAAAAAATTCCCGTTTTCAAGAAGAACGGCACCAAGATCGTTTTTCTTGGAGTCATCAAGCGCGACGGTGCGCGACGGAAAAGAAACGGCACGCACCTCGTCTCTGAAGTGCTTCAGCTTCCCTCGTACGGCAATTTTGGAAACAGCGAAGGGAGCCAGAAGGCCTACGCCATGAAGTCGAGCCTTGGTGGATGGCTTCACGACGATGCGAAGAGGGGCGCGCGCAATAGCCGGAAACCCTCTTACTCTTGGAAAGATCAGCCGATCAGAACGGCATGGATGGAGGAGCGCAGGAGAGAGCAACGAGAGCGTGAGCGACGACGCGCTAATCCGCTTCTCAATCTGCTTCCGGAGCGGGAAAGTCCATTTGACACTTTTTCTCCGGAGGAATTTGGGCAATAAAAAAATTTTCATTAAACTCGGCGACCATCAGGTCGCCTTTTGTTTTGGCGAAGTCTTAATGTTACAGTAATAATTATGATTATAGATGTTCATACACATATCGGACTATTGCGTGATCCGGAATATTCTGAAAGCCATAAAAAAAATTTAAATCTGCTGCTTGCGGAAGCAAAAAAGAATGCCGTTAACCATGTCATTGTGCTGGCCTTACCCGAGCTTAAGGGCGGCGATAATTCAGGGATTAGTACTGAAAATGCACTCAAGCTTACGGTCGGGCATAAAAATATTTCTGTCATCGCGGGTGTGGACATTAATTACCAAAAAAATGACCTTGCTCAACTAGAAGCATGGGTTAAGAGCAAAGCAGTTGTTGGAATTAAGTTTTACACAGGGTATCAGCATTATTATCCTAAAGACGAGAGGTGTCTGCCACTGTATGCGCTCGCGTTGAAATATGACATACCGGTTATGTTTCATTCCGGCGATACTCTTTCTGGGTATGTTAAGAATCCAAAAGTAAAATATTCTCACCCGATTCATATTGATGAGGTCGCTGCTGATTTTCCAAGTTTAAAAATTATTATTGCGCACCTCGGTAATCCATGGATTATAGATTGTGCTGAAGTATTGTATAAAAATAAAAATGTGTACGCGGATATTTCCGGTCTTGTGCTCGGTGGCAACTTTGATACGCCGCTGGGAGAGTTGACGCGAAAAAGGCTTCAAGAGTTGTTGATATACGCGGAAGGAAATAAATTACTCTATGGCACCGATTGGCCGCTTTGCCGGATGAATCCGTATCTTACATTTGTTCGCGGTTTAGGACTCTCTCAAGAAGAGACAAATAAAATTTTTTATAAAAACGCTGTTGACGTTTTTCATATGTAAGTATTATCACAAAACGCACGTCGCTTTCATTTTTTGTAATATTGTGACAAGGTTATTTTAGACCTTTGACGTTCAATTAAGCGGAGGTTGCTGTGAGTGAAGATAACCGCATTGGGGATCTTTTGAAACTCCCAAAGGGTGAACTGGTCGGATTGATCATTAATCTCGAAGATACATTGGGAATTGATGCTACAACTGGATTGAAAAATAGCGCCTTTTTTCAAAACCATATGAAAGAACTAATTCCTGAACTTGAAAAAGGAGATGAGCGCCGGACATGCAGTACTGTACATAGCGCCATTCTTTTTGTTGACATTGATAACTTTAAGCGGGTTATTGAGACTACGGGAAGTATATCTCATGGCAATGCGGTTCTCCGGCGTGTTTCTGAAACTTTGAAAAAACTTACGAGATCTCTCACTGACGTTCTTGCGAGGTGGGGAGCAGATGATATTGTTATCGCCTTACCCAACAACACAGAAGAAAGCGCTCAAAAAATTGCCGAACGATTACGTCTTGGTATTCAAGAACTTGTTTTCAGCGCGTATCCAAATCTTACGGTAACTGTTTCAATCGGCGTTGCGGCGACAGACACAGTACCCTCCCTCGGATGGAATGCAGTTTTTGTTGCCGCTGACATTGCACTGTATTCGGCAAAAACAACTGGGCGTAACAAGGTGGTGTGTTTTAGTTTGCGTGCACCGCTTCAAGACGGTAAACCACAAAATAGACGTTGGTCAAAGCAATTTTATGAACAAGGAAAAGATGAGCGACGGACAGCAGTAAAATAGAAAAAACAAAAACAAGGACGCTTCGTTTGAACGAGGCGTTTTTTCTTTGAATGTTTTGTGGTAGGCTCTGTACATAAATGCGAATATTACAGGCATGTGTGGAAGCATCGTATAACATGCTAAGCACCAACGCGGAGGGTTCGTATAGTGTGCCCAAGCACTATTACTGCGAATCAGAAAATCGTAATCCCGCTTACAACGGAGGAGTCGCATAGCGGTCTAGTGCACACGCTTGGAAAGCGTGCAACCCGCAAGGGTTCG
>CAYZKP010000058.1:0-5345 GCA_964479245.1 uncultured Candidatus Saccharibacteria bacterium
GCAAATGCGGGAAAAGTGGTTTTTGGCGCTCCACCAAAAGCGCCCAAAAATCGATATCTTAAATTCACCGGAGCAGACAAATATTTCATTCCTCAAGCAGAAACCTTGGAACATACAATTGATAACGCGCTCAAATTTATTGGAGATGGAGCGAAAAGAAGCGGAGGTGAGCGCGAAGTGCCGCTCCACGTTTGGAGAACTTTCTCTTTTCAGCGCTGGTACCAAGCGCAAAAAAGAGCCGGACACCGTCTTGATAATGCTCGAGTGGAATTCACAATCCGGAAAGGGTTAAAGAAAGAATTTATTTTTATTTGGGGGCTTATCCCGAACATCTTTATTCCAGAAGAAAACCGCCACAAATGTAATGACCCAGTCATCTCTCGGCCCGACATCTCCTCCGTCGTCGCATACAAACGAACCGAAAATATTCTTGATTCAGAAATTGTTCTGGTAAAAGAATTCAGATCGTCGGCTTCAACCCACGACGGGTTCATTTGGGAGTTGCCGAGCGGCTCAAGCCTTAATCCAGAGTTAAGTCCAACTGAAGTTGGATCGGAAGAACTCCTAGAAGAAACCGGCAAAAAAATTCCTCCTTCCCGCTTTACGGTGCATGAAGCACGACAGCTCGCAGGCACACTCTCTGCCCATCAAGCACACGCACTTTCTGTAGAGCTCGCCGACGAAGAGCTTCTGTGGTTTAAACAGCAGAAAGGAATTATACATGGTGTCTCTCACGAAGGTGAAACTGGCGAGAGAACGTATGTTGAAGTGAGGACACTAAAAGAAATTTTGAATGAACGCCTTGTTGATTGGACGAATGTGGGAATCATCTTGTCTGTTCTCCATACATAACCCGCCATAGTGCGGGTTTTTAATTTTGGCTATACACAGGCGCTTGACATCCACGATGGCACTTTGCTATAGTGTATTTAGAACACTAACTGGTAGGAAGTCCGCAATGACAAAGAGCGCCCTCTTAATTGTTGATGTCCAGAATGATTTCTGCCCACACGGAGCACTTCCCGTTCCGAATGGAGACCTTGTGGTAGAACCTTCAAATCGCGCGATTGAATATGCCTATTTGCTCAATTGGCAAATCTTCCTTTCTCGTGATTGGCATCTAGCCGTGACAAGTCATTTCAAAATATATGGCGGTATGTGGCCAGTTCATTGCGTGCAACACACGAGAGGGGCGAAATTTCATCCAGATCTCCTCTTACCTGAAAACGCGAACATCGTTTCAAAAGGATGGCGGCCGAACGAAGACGGCTTCTCGGCGTTTGAGGGAACAACCAACGAGGGAGAACCTCTGGCCGTTTCCTTAAAACGAGACGAGATAACCCGTCTTTTCATTGGAGGGCTCGCGACCGACTATTGCGTGAGGGCATCGGTGCTTGACGCAATCCGTTACGGCTTTGAAACATATCTGTTGGTTGACGCATGTCGCGCTGTTGATTTAAAGCCGGGTGATGGCGATGAAGCTATCGCAGAGATGAGAAATGCGGGAGCAGTGCTACTGACCACAGATGAATTACACAGATTTTGACAAGTACAAAATATGCCCCGACCTAAAAATGGCGGGGCTTTTTAAAAATTATGAACTCAAAAAAAATTAAAAAAATTGTTATATACGGAGGAGCATTTAATCCTCCTCATATAGGACACGCAGTAGTCATTGAAACAGTGATACGCCTTTTCCCGTGTGATGAAATCTGGCTCATGCCGACCGCGCATCGTAAAGATAAAACGATCTCAACAGACGGCACGCACCGTACAGAAATGCTCAAGGTTATGATAGACGAGCTTTTCCCCTCTCCTAAAATTCCTGTGCGTCTCTCTCGTCTTGAACTTGATAGGCCCAGACAAACAACAACGTATGACACAGCCCTTGAGCTCAAAGAAAAATATCCCGATTCGCAATTTTATTTTGTCATTGGATCAGATATCGCGGGAGATATAAAAACAAAGTGGGTTAACGGTGAGGCGCTTGTTAAGGTTGCGCCGTTTATCATCTTTAAAAGGTCTTCTGATATGAAAGATGACACGTGGCCACAGGACGCAGTCATTTTAGAAAAAGATTCTGTGCATCTTGATTTTTCAAGCACATTTATACGCGGCCTCCTGAAAAAAGATTATTCCGGTGTGCCATATTTAAGTCCGGCTGTCGCTCAGTACATACAGACACACAAACTGTACCGATAAAAAATGAAGTAATTAACGCAACGCCGCGCCTCGACTCAAGTCGGGGCGCGGCGTTTGAAAAACAATTTCTCACAACGGTCTGTTTCTTTCCTAAAGGGCAAACGGGCGCGATAGAATCCAGAGTCCAAATGCGGTGTAGAACACCATGACAGCTACGAGGGGCAATTCCGCAAGTTGCGCACGTAACCGTGTCGGCGCAAGCCGATATGTGATGATGTGTGAGAGGTACAACGCGATGATGTGCCCTAAAACAATCACCGCGAGTTGAACGTACCAGATGACATCCGGTCCGATAACTGCTGGATTCACCTGATAACCGCGTGTGCCAAAAATGTTCGCTCCAACACCGAATGGGTCCGAGATCAGTATAATGATTCGCTGACCTTCCGTAAATAAAAGCGTGAAGTAATGGGCAAAATGATACACAACAGCAATAGGCACCAGCGAGTAAGCATATAAACGTACTATGTCAGCAAGCGGAGCAGAAACGTGCGCTATGACTTTCACGCAATAAACGCATATGACATAGATACTTAAGAATGCAACCGGAAAGAGCGCGAAAATCATAAGCTCAAATACTTGAGGTTGGATAACGTTAGAGTATCTGATAAGAGCATCGACATAGGGGAGCGTCTCTCGATATCCATCAAACGCCGTAAATGCGAGCACCGAAAGAATGAAGACGATGAGCCAAACACTGTTTGCCTTCTCTTGAGACGCGCGCGCAGCAGAAGCTCGGTGAAGAAATATGCCCTCTTTTGAAACGGTTATGGGCGCGAGAACCCCGATTGTTCTGAAAAATACCCCGAAAACATCAAAATATTCTCGCCACACATCTCTCCCATACAACGCGATAACCGCGTGACTGAATAATATGTATGCAATAAGCGCAAGGGCAATGTAGAACGGATATGCAGCAAAAGATCCTGACAGAAGTTCAACCCAAATAATAAAAACGTAAAGAATAAGTGCTGGAACGTATCGTGCCCATCTTGAGAATGTGTATCGCGGCAAAACAGCAGAGGAAGAAGATACGCCCACAGCGAATGGATTTATTTCGTCCCAAAGTCCGCGAACAAAAACAGAAACATACGCAAAACCAAGCAAAAAGAAAATCCAAAATGAAAGCGGCGCGAAATTGAGAAACGGATTTTTGCTTCCGAAAAGACCGATCACGACAGTCAAGAAGAGCAACGCGATACTCAAAAAACGCAACGCGCGAATCAACCATCGGGTTTTTTGAGCAGAAATAATACAATAATCTGATTTTGGAATTGTATCGCCCGTTTTTGGAGGAGAGATAAGCAACAGTAAAAAAGACAAAATAAGAGCGAGACTTCCTCCTATCACATAAAATGTGGCGGGAAGCGGTAAGGTGTACTGCGCGCCGAACGCGTGTGCCGACGCAAACGTCGGCACAAACATCAAAAACGCGGCAGAAACAAAAGTATAGTAGCGCATAGAATTTTACGGTTTATCAATTAAGGATTAATTTCAACGGCGCCGATTTCAACTTTGCTGCGTTCCAGTTCAAACATAAAGCGCCCCGCGTTTTGGGCTAAAAATGTGATAGTTTTTGATACGCTTGGTTCAAGGTCAACGCTAAGGTCATAGCCGTGAAGATGAAATTCGTCTTCATCATCCGCAGTAACAGTAATTTTTACAAGATCTCCTCGGTTTGCTTCAAGCGTAGTGGGACCAGAGACAATTTTTTTATTCTCAACAATTAAGGCAAATTCTTTGAAAGCAGGCTCCGACACAGAAACGCCGGGAATGCTTTCTGTTAAAAACCAGACGCCGACGCCAATGGTAACAAGCGCGCAAAACGCAATAATTATATTTTTTTTGTTCATACGTTTTTGTTGTCTCTATCTTCTGAAGAAGGCTATTCCAAGCGCAAGCGAAGCGATCACAAACGCTGCCAGGGAGAGCAGCGAGGTCTGCTGTTTGTCAGTAGCACTCAGAGCAGAAGCGGCTGGCGACGAGAGAGAGTCTGCGGTTACCTCAGTCACAGAATACGGATTTGCCACCTTTTCCTCTCCCCCTTGCAGCGCCCTCGGGTCACGATCCCAACCAACGACAGAACCATCCGCATATGTTTGATATGCTTTCCAAACAAGCGTTTGACCACTCTCTGGGGTGCGAGCGGTAAATTGAAACATGTCTTTTTGGCCCGCGGGAATCGCGCCTTGAAGCCATTGAATTTCTGTAATTTTTTTGCCCGTTTCGTCTTTAATTATATCAATACGCCAACCGGGTTTTACAAAGGGCGTTATGCGATCAAGCTGTTCAGGAATAAGCAGGCGTATAGCAACGGTAGGCATATTTTTTTCGTTTGGAACGCCTAAAGAAAAATTTTCGTAGCGAGAAGTGCTCGTTTGCGATGGTGATATTACTGCATGCGCGAATACTGACAGCGTGCCACTCAAAAACAGAACCATACCGATCACTGTGTAAGAAAATGTGCGTATTATTTTTTTTAATATATATATGTGTGTCATATGTGGTCAATAAATAGATAGATTACTAAGAGAAATCACAACAGATTTTAATTTAATACTCGAAGCGAATAACCCATCTTCCTAAAGATGGATAAGCATTCTTGGAAAGAAGATGCTAACCAAACTTTCTATACGCAAGAATTCCCGATGTAAGAGCTTCTGCGAGAGAATTGCCTTGTGTCGGTAGAAATAAAAGAAATATATTCCGAAAGAGAGTACATAGTTGCGATATATTTACAAAAACAAATAAAACAAGAGCGGGTAATAAAAGCAAATCAGCAAGGAGGAATTTTTTTTCTTCGTGGGCCAAGGCGGAATGTATCATGTTCCAGACAGATTCAGCGTGATGATTGTGGGAGATCATCTCGTGCAAAAAACCGCCCACCACAAAAACAGCAACGGCGGCAATTAAAAAAAGCGATAGAATCTGTTTTCGAGAACGGCACATAACTGCAATGTACCAAAAAGGAAGTCGAGAGTACAGTGCCAACATGGTCACTGTTTTTCTCCAACAATAATCGCTGTTGATACAAATTTGTTGAGCTCTTTTTCTGTAAAATTAAAACGCTTTTCCCACGTTTCTTTTAGAAACGGAAGACAATATACACGCGCGTGAATGAGGTTCATTTTAAGGAGTGAGAA
>CAYZKP010000059.1:0-5123 GCA_964479245.1 uncultured Candidatus Saccharibacteria bacterium
AGTCGGCAGTGTTGCAGACTGATTTTGCGGTGCAGATGCTCATCCTTGGAGTTCTCTTTATACTTGCGCTTCTTGCGCGCGATGTGCTTGTTCGATCGGGGATTATTCACAGTCAGATTTTCGCACGAATTTAACTAACGCTTTAACTAACACAAAAAATCGCCCTTCGACGATGTTCAGGGCGATTTTTTGTGGCTCACTGCGGTACCGCTTTCAGTTTTTCTTGTATCTCTTTGAGTACCTGTGTCCGCATATCTTTATTTTCTTTGAGCATTTGCCGTGCCGCATCATACCCGCGTCCAAGTTTTTCTTTTCCGAAACTGTACGCTGCACCGGATTTTGAAATGATGCCGAATTTTTCTCCGAGTGAAAGCAATTCTCCTTCGCGGGAAATACCCTCGTTATAGATGAGATCAAATTCTGCTATTTTAAATGGTGCTGCAACTTTATTTTTCACAACCTTCACGCGAGTTCGTGAGCCGATTACGTCATCTCCCTTTTTAATTTGGGCGATTTTTCGCACGTCAAGCCTTACAGACGTGTAAAACTTAAGCGCTTTTCCGCCAGGTGTCGTTTCCGGATTTCCAAACATGACTCCGATTTGCATGCGAATTTGATTGATAAAAACAACAATGGTTTTACTTTTCGCAACAATCGCGGTTAATTTGCGGAGTGCCTGGGACATGAGACGAGCTTGTTTACCAACATGGTGCGCCCCCATCTCTCCCTCAATTTCATCTTTCGGTGTCAGCGCCGCAACCGAGTCAATAACTACGACGTCAATTTTTCCTGAACGAACAAGGCTTTCTGCAATTTCAAGCGCCTGTTCTCCGGTGTCTGGCTGTGAAATGAGGAGATCTCCGATGTTTACCCCCAGTTTTTTGGTGTAGTCAGGATCCATGGCGTGTTCGGCATCTATAAATGCGCAGATCCCGCCGCTCTTTTGTGCCTCTGCAATTACATGAAGCGCAAGTGTTGTTTTTCCCGACGATTCTGGCCCGAATATCTCAACAATTCTTCCGCGAGGAAGTCCGCCGACACCAAGTGCAGCGTCAAGTCCGACGGAGCCGGTTTTAATTGCGTCAACATTGACTTTTGGCGCATCTCCCAATTTCATAATAGACCCCTCGCCGAATTTTGTTTTAATGGAATCAATAGTGTTTTGGAGTATGCCATCTTCTTGTTTTGTTTTTTCTTCTTTTTTCGCCATGATGTGATTTAAGATTTATAAAACTGATACATAATTCATATTAAAAAATACATCTGAAGTCGTATATCGGCCATCCGAAATTAATCAGTATAAACGATTTCTAAAACTTTTTTTGCTGTTCTGCCAAACCTATCACGGGCCTCGATTTGCAGAATGTTATGACCTTCCGCAAGAAGCACTCGTTCTTTGAGTACTCCATGCTCATCGGTGTATATGGAGCGCCCATTAAGCGTGATGAAAGATGCGTTAGAAACAACTCCTTCAATAGAAAAGAGTTTCACGGGAGATGCTGCGCTTTTTTGGTTTGGAGAAGAAACGGTTATTTCCGGGCCTTGTGCAAATGATTGAATTCTCGCATAAGCATATATAAGTATCACGCCAAGGACAATTGCGGAGAGAATTATTTTAATGCCTGATTTTAAAGACATACGATGAGAACCTAAAACCGTTTTTCACTTTCTTCATCTGTACCATATGCGACCTCGTCAACATCATCTGTGGAGGCGAGCACCTCGCGCGGTTTTGCGCCTTCTCCCGGGCCAATAACTCCGCGTTCTTCAAGCATGTCCATGATTCGCGCCGCGCGCGCATACCCAATTTTTAATTTTCGTTGCAGATATGTCGTGGAAGCTTTTTTTGTATTAATTACGATTTCGCGCGCCTCCTCATACAAATCATCATCTTCACCGTCCTCCGCGCTTCCCTCAAGGCTTTCAGCAAGCGCACCATCAAACAGGGGGTCTTTTTCTGTAAGACTTATGTCCGTAGAGGAATCATGCTCGGGTTCTTGCTCTGCAAGAAAAGAAACCACATTTTTTATCTCCGGCTCGCCGATGTAGGCAGATTGCAGACGCACCGGCTTTGACATGTCCCCGGAGAGATAGAGCATATCCCCTGAACCGAGCAGTTTCTCTGCGCCTCCCATATCAAGGATCGTTCGCGAATCCACTTGAGAGGATACTTGAAGCGCGATGCGTGCCGGGATGTTGGCCTTGATAAGTCCCGTAATAATATTAACCTCGGGTCTTTGAGTGGAGAGTATGAGGTGGATGCCAACGGCGCGGGACATTTGCGCAATGCGCACGATTGCTGATTCAAGCTCGCGAGGATAGTTACTCATAATATCGGCAAGCTCATCAATAATGATAACAATGTAGGGCATAATCTCGGGAAGTGGGTGGCCGCCTTCGTATTTTTCTTTCGCAGCACTCTCTGCGTATGCGGGCTCTACCACATTTTTGTGATATGACCCAATGTCGCGGACAGTTTCAGTTTCTAGGACATCATAGCGCCTATCCATTTCCTTTGCCGCCCACTTTAAAGCAAGAATTGCTTTTTTGTGCTCAGTAATAACCGGTGTGAGGAGGTGGGGGATACTGTTGTAAAGTGTAAGCTCTACCCGTTTCGGATCAATCAAAATAAGACGCATATGAGCAGGGGAGTTCCTATACAAAAGTGATGTGATTATGGTATGGATAGATACGGATTTTCCGCTTCCTGTTGCCCCCGCGATGAGTAGGTGGGGCATTTTATTTAAATTGCCAACAATCGGATTTCCGGCGATGTTTCTGCCGATGGGAAATGATAGTGGCGCGCTTGCATTTTTCATCTCTTCTGAATTTAAAAGAGAGCCGAGCCCCACAGTTGTTTTTTTGCTATTAGGTATTTCAATCCCGACAAGCGATTTTCCCGGTATGGGTGCCTCAATACGAATAGGGTGGGCGGCAAGCGCAAGCGATAAATCGTTTTGCAGTCCCACAATTCGGGAAAGTTTTATGCCTTGCGCGGGCTTTAGGGCGTAGCGTGTAATTGAAGGTCCTACCGCGACCTCATCCATTTCAACGTTGATGCCGAAATTTTGAAGTGTTCTTTTGATGATATTCGCATTCGCCTTAATGTCCCCGACCCCCGGTTTCCCCTTATCGGTTTCAAGGAGTGATAGGGGAGGGGGCGTATATTTTTTTGACCGCAGAAAATAAGAGGCGAGTGATCCGATTTTACGTTCGGTTTTCTGGGCTGTTTCTACAATATGCGAAATAATACCGGACTTTTTTTCAGACTCGTCACTTTCCTCTTCATCCGTTTCTTCAGGCTCTTTCGACAGGGGCATAGAAGCTTTCATCGGCGCGACAGCCGAATCCTCACTGTTCGTTTCAAGAGGCATGGTTGTTTCTTTGCCCCCGGTTTCTTTTTGAAAAAACGAGAGAAACGCATGTATTATTTTTGACGGTGTTCCGTCAAAAAATACAAGGAGTGACACAATGACTAAGCCAGAGAGAATTATTTTTGTTGCCACGATGTCAAACAGAGCGATAAACGGACCTGAAAAATATGCTCCGAGCATCCCTGCTCCCTCTGCGTTAAAGGTGTGAATAAGTGCAAGGCCCGATGCGATAAATAGTCCGCCCCCAATGAGCGCGTGCGCCAGAAATCGTGGGCGATTCACGAACAAGAGATTAATGCTTAACAAAAAAAGAAACAAAGGAAAGAGAAAGTATCCAATACCAAAAAGGACGCTAAATATTTCTTTGACAATATCCCCCACGACCCCCGCTTTTTCAAAGTATGCAAGAACAAAGAACGCAAAACCTAAAAACGCAAGAATGGAAACAACCCATCGCTTTGTTTCATCTTTTAGTTGTAATAAAAAAGAAGACCTTGGCGCGTCTTTTTTATTTCGTTTTCTCATGTTGTTTATGATAACACAGCTGCTTTAGAACGTAGAATATGGAATGTGAAACACAACATGACAGCAACAGACATTGCGATACACATAAAGTAAAGTATGCACGCGCAAACACTATTTATATAATTAAAAGACACGATAAAAGACGATTATATTTTTTTTAATTTTTTATGTTTCTGTCTGAAGGACACAAAAGAGACATCAATGTGACAAACAAAGATGATATAAAGGACACAACCGGCGTTTTTTCTGTGGTTGAACCAGAAAGTTATATAATTTTTACGATTCAAAAGTCTGAAAAGCTTGCAAAAGCAATATATTTTGTCACCGACTTTCTTAATCAGAAAGAGCCGTTTAAATGGGCAATGAGGGAGAAAATAATCGAGTTAGCGTCTTTTATGTTTTGTCTAAAAGACACAATATAATCTTCAGAAAAAGACATTCTGATAAAAAAAACCACAACATGTCTTTTAGATATTCTTTCTTTGCTTGATTTTGGTGCAAGTGTTCGATTTATATCACAAATGAACTTTTCAATACTCAAAAATGAATATCTTGAACTATATCGCGTTCTTGAATCAGAGTTATCTGTTGAAAAACCAAAAGATAGAATTTTTCTTCAGAAGAGTCTTTTACAGGTCTCCTTAATGGATAAAGGACAAACTATAAAAGACATTTATAAAGGACATAAACAAGACAAGAATGTCTTTTACAAAAATAATGAGTCATTTACTGGATTTCAGGGGGGAGAAACAAAAGAAGAAAATAAAAAAAATAATGAAATAAAAAAAGAATCTGGGTTTGACGCAATCAAAAGGACATCAAGACAAGAAATAATTATTCAACTGTTGAAGTCTCGTGGGGAGGTCAACATAAAAGACATCATTGAGGTTGTCTCGGGGTGTAGTGAAAAAACAGTGCAAAGGGAGCTTATTTCTTTAATCCGTGGCGGCATTGTTCAAAAAAGGGGAGAGAGAAGATGGAGTAAGTATTCATTGCATGCTCCAGTAACGATCATAACCCCCATGCGTGAACCGAAGAGCGAAAGTAGCGGCTCGACGCCTGAAATATCCCATAAAATAAGCGAATAATTATCCAATGTTTTGTGATTTTTTCAAGGCTATTTTTGTTTTTTTTGATGTACTATGTTGGTAGCTCTTAAGCGTACGTGTGCGCTTTCCATACTCCATGTGGTTACTCTTTTCGTACGAGGCAGTTTTCATAGCA
>CAYZKP010000060.1:0-2760 GCA_964479245.1 uncultured Candidatus Saccharibacteria bacterium
TCCAATGCTTGACGAAAACGAAACTGTTTTGATTTTTACAAACAAAAAAAACTCCAGTTTGTGGAGCTTGCAATTAGAGTAGAGCGTGAAACGTATAACGTGTAACGCAAGAAAAGTATTCTTGCGTTACACGTTACATGTTCTACGTTTTGCTTATTCGACGGCTCCGACATATTTAATCACCACCCGTCGTTCATGTCCCGTGCCCGTTGATTCGGTTTCAATGTCGGGAGTATTCGTAAAGAACGAGTGAACGATCATGCGTTCATACGGATTCATTGCGGGTAATTCAACATTGTTTTTGAAAAAACGCGCGCGCTCCGCCATCATGCGAGCTTTGTTTTTTAAATCTTCAATTTTTTTCTCCTGATAATCGTTGACGTCAATGATAAAATTAAGTTCTTTAAAATTATTTTTTGGCGTGCTCGCTTCAAAAATTTTTTTTACGACATGATTGAGCGCCATAAGTACCCGCCCGTCCTCACCGATCAGAAGATACGGTTCAGGTGTTTTTATTGAAAATTTCAAAATATCGCCGTTGTTTATTTCCACAACGCCAGTAAACGCCGCCTCCGGTGAGAGAGCTTTGAGCATATCTTCCACAATTTTTTGTATGAATGAGGTTTCCATAATGTATGTATAACGCAGAGCGTAAGGCCTCTCGCGCAAGTAACGACGGTTATCTGTCGAGGCTTGCAACAACCCACAACTTACAACAAATATTGAGTGCGCGCAAGGGCACATCCGCCGCTTATTGGTTGTTTGTTGTTAGTTGTCGGTTGTTAGTTAATTGTTGCGCCTTACGCCGCACAAATAATTCATGCACAATCATGAAGATATTTGAAACCGCCCAGTAAAGCGCGACCGCGGCTGAAATGGTGTAGGAGATAAAAAAGACAAAGATAGGAAACATGTACCTCATCTGGAAGGTGAAGTTGCGGGCAAGCTCGTCTTTAAAAGATTCTCCCTTTTGTTTCTCTGTTAAAGAGACGGGCGGCAAAGATAGTTGTAGCTGGAAATATTGAGAAATCGCGGCAAGCATTGCGAGAAAAAAGCTTTTTCCTGTCATGTCAATAAATCCCAAAAAATTAAAGTTCACAAACTCTGGAATCGGAATGAATGAATATAAAAGTTCTGTATCAATCCCGTTTGCAAGCCCTTTCCAAAAAACCCAATAGAGCGCAATAATAATCGGAAACTGTACGGCAAAAAATAAGCAGCCAGAAAAAGGGTTTACTTGGTGTTTTTGATACAGTTCCATAACCTTGCGCGCTTGTTCCTGTTTATCCTTGCTGTATTTTTCTTTAACGTGTTTAATTTCAGGCTCAATTTCTTTCATCCGCCGTTGCGTCTTGATTGATTTGTGGGAAAAAGGAAAGAGGACAAATTTTACGAGAAGGGTAAGAACAATAACCGCAATACCCAAATCGCCATAGGGGATAATGCTCACTAAAAAAATAAGCCCGTTCAATAAGGGTTCATATAAAATCGTATTAAAAATATCCCCAACCATTTCCGTATTGTACGGAAATTACACTCCAGAATCAATACGCGTCAGGGTAAATCTGTGTGATTTTTCTGCAATGGGTGACAACGACAAATACGCCATATTGTTTTTAATACTCCACGAAAAAAGCCGTGTTTTTGTATAGCGAGTTTCGCATACTCTGAACATGTCGGATAAAATACGCAAATATTTCTGCGTTTAAAAATTCGCGCGCGCGCGAAAAATCCCTGATCGGGAGAAAGTAGTGCTTGATAGAATGTAATAACGATATATGCGACTTTTTTCATGTGCTACATGCGTAACGTGTTTGATTTTTGAAGCAATAAAATAATTTCTTTTTCTAATTTCGTAAAAGAAAGGCTGTCAGATCCTTTTTTAAAAAAGAATGCGTACACATATTCTGGCGCAATACGGCCACTATTCAGCATTTTTTTAATAATTGCGTATCCTCTTCGTTTCAAAAGGTTCCGCCGAACTGCTTTTGGGGCAACTTTAGAGGAAACAACAAAGGAAAATAGAGGAACGCTGTCTTTTTGTGTCTCTTTTCTCTCAAGTATCCGTAGCGTTATATAAGGAGAATGAACAGTTTTTCCTTTTGAGACAATGCTCGGAAACAACGCGCGCTTTATTTTATGCCTTTTTTTGAGCATTACAATGAGGGCGCGCTTATTTTACGGCTATGCGTGCTCGCCCTTTTCTTCTGCGCCTCTGAAGCACATTTTTCCCCCCCGGAGTTCGCCGTCGCGCGAGAAATCCGTGTGTTTTTTTCCTTTTTTTCTTTTTTGGCTGGTATGTTTTAGACATAAAAACAGCATAACACAGATTGTGCGCGTTTTGTACCCAAGAGAGCATCTTCAGGAGACACATACGGGTAACAAAAACTTGCGTCAAGGTCAATATAATTTTTATCAACACTTTCCACAGTTTATTAACACATCATAGGTCACTTAACAAGTTCTCTCTGTGCCACTCCTTGTATATAATTTAGAAATATCAATCAGCTATTTCTTATCAAATTCTTTTTAGAAACTATGGACAACAAACAATTATGGGATCGCGTGCTTGGAGACATTGAAATCAGTGTTTCAAAAGCAAATTTTAGTACCTGGTTTAAAGATACCCAAGTTGTGAAACGAGAAAACGGCATTGTGTTTCTTGGGGTTCCAAGCGATTTTGTAAAACAGTGGCTTAACGACAAATATCACAAGACAATTCTCAAGTCTTTACGCGGATTAGACGAACACATACGTAGT
>CAYZKP010000060.1:2770-5104 GCA_964479245.1 uncultured Candidatus Saccharibacteria bacterium
CGCAGAGCGTTAAACAGGAGGCATACACGCTTGCTACGGAGTTGCCGCTTAAAGATTTGTATATAGATAAGGAAGATAATCTCAATTCGCGGTACTCATTCACTTCTTTTGTTGTCGGACCATTCAATGAGGTCGCATATGCTACCGCACAAACGGTTATAAGAAAACCGGGAAGCGCATACAATCCGCTTTTCGTGTATGGAAAGACGGGTCTCGGAAAAACACACTTGGTGCAAGCAATCGGAAACGGAATAAAACAAAACGGGGAGAATAAAAAAGTGTACTATTTCACTGCCGAAAAATTTTATCTTGATTTTGTCAATTCAGTCCAAATGAATAAAATCAGTATCTTTAAAGAAAGATACAGAAAGTACGATGTGTTGATAATGGACGATATTCATTACCTTGAAGGGAAGGGAGGGACACAAGATGAGTTTTTCCATTTGTTTAATACGCTCTACAACAACAATAAACAGATGATTTTTTCGTCTGATAAGCACTACAACTACACAGAGCTTGAGGAGCGTCTTAAATCGCGGTTAGGACACGGCATGATTGTAAACATCGGAGAACCTGACTTTGAGTCAAAAGTGGCTATTATTCGCGCAAAAATGAGAGATTTGGGCTTTACACTGACCGATGAGATCGTAGAGCACGTTTCCGCCTCAACACAAAGTAGCATTAGAGAACTTGAAGGGGTTTTGAACATGATTATCTGCCAGTGCCAGATTAAAAACAGAGATTTGAGTTTTGAGGAGATTAAAGTGCTCTTAAAAAATAACGAGCGGCCAAAAAAAATGCTCTCTGCAGAGGATATCGTACATCTCGTGTCAGATTTCTATGGCGTTGAAAAAGATCATATCTACAAGAAAACACGAAGAAAAGAGATTGTAAAACCTCGTCAGGTGATTATGTATATTTTGCGAGAGGATTTTAACATCTCCTATCCAACTATTGGGCAAAAATTAGGAGGACGAGACCACACAACAGTTATTCACTCATGCGAAAAAATAAAAAATAATCTCAAAGACGACACGCGACTCTTGCAAGAGGTAGAGAGAATACGATCAATGTTTTGATGTGTATAAATCTGTGTGCAAAGAGTGAATGAAAAAAAATATCGTGTGTACGAAATGAGTACAAGAAATATAAGATACATGATAAACAAAAATTATAAACTACATACAAAAAGTTTTGCACATATAATAAAATTATTTTTTTGAAAAAAATTCTTATTTTACAAAACAAAAGCATTATATCCACATATTCACAGATTAATTATAATAATCAGTAAATATATATCCTTATATGAACATTGAGTGTGTAAAAGATAAAATTAAAAACGCGGTGAATATTGCTGAAAAAGTTACTGGAAAAAATTTAACACTTCCCATTTTAAATTCTCTTCTTTTTGTTGCAAAAGACACTATCTTGCGTATACGTGCAACCAACCTTGATTTAGGTATTGAAATACACATTCCAGCAAAAATTACAGAAGAAGGTGTTGTCGCGGTTCCTGGCAGTGTTCTTAATAATCTGCTTTCTTTGGTTCACGATAAAACTGTTACGTTACAACTTAAAAATGGAAATTTACATGTTCTTTCAAATAATGTTTCAACAATTATTAAAAGTTATCCATACGAAGATTTTCCGACACTTCCTCACATACAAAATAAAGAGCCATTTTCCATTGAAGCGCATAAACTTGTTTCTGGATTAAAATCAGTTTTTTACAGCGCTTCTATTTCCGATATAAAGCCGGAGATCTCAAGTATTTTTTTGCATTCTGATCCCGATTATCTAATCCTTGTGGCAACGGACTCATTTCGTCTTGCGGAAAAAAAAATTCCAATTTCATCAAAAGCGCATCAATTTCCACCAGCGCTTATTCCGCTCAAAAATGCGACTGAAATAATGCGTATTTTTGATGGTATAGACGGTTCAGTTGATGTTCATTTCAGCAAAAATCAAATCTCATTTGTTACCGAAAATCTCTATGTAACATCACGACTGGTAGACGGTATTTTCCCCGATTACAAACAAATTATTCCGAAAGAATCAAAAGCAGAAGCAGTTGTCCTTAAACAAGACGTTATGGACGGGCTTAAAATATCAAATATTTTTTCAGATAAGTTAAATCAGATAGATTTTTTGATTGACCCGAAGAAAAAAGAATTTTTAGTCAATTCTAAAAACGCGGACGTTGGAGAAAACATCACTAAAATTGACGCAGCGCTGACCGGCGACAAGCTAGAACTAAGTTTCAATTTTAAATATCTCATTGATTGTTTTCCTTCAATTATAAAAGACAGTGTTTCATTCCAATTTGCCGGT
>CAYZKP010000061.1:0-5087 GCA_964479245.1 uncultured Candidatus Saccharibacteria bacterium
TGCAAAGAATAGCGTCCGTATTTCAAAAAGTCAATGATTCGTACCTGGTTATAAATTTTCCAAGGTTCGACCTTGGCAATTCCCAAATCCAACCAAAAACAGCCATTCGGCTGTTTTGTGGTTTTGGATGCGGGATGGGAGAATCGAACTCCCGCCCAGAGTTTGGAAAACTCTTATTCTGCCATTAAACTAATCCCGCTTGTTTACAATCACAATATTGTTTTGAAAACCCTATATTCTGTCCCGAAATTAATCCCGTAAGATTTATGAACCTACTATATCTTAAGAAATGCGTCTTTTCAACAAAGCACGCGTCCCGCTGTATAGCGGGACGCGTGCTACTCCTAAAGCAGAATACGAGAAATTAGCTAGTTGTTTCTCCTTCTCCTTTCTTCTCTTCTGGTTGGTCGTGTTTTACAAACATGATAGTAATTGTGGCTCAAACAAGAACTTTGATTAAGCCAACGATATTACCTAATAAAAGGCCTAATGCGAGATGCAACAAAACACAGGGCATTAAACCATGTATCTTCTTGTGACAAGTCATGAATTCAAATCCCGTAGTACAGGAGATTTGTATCCGCACAAAGATACTATATAACACGTTCGCACGCGCTATATCTTTATAAGTATATAGCCGAACCGCGTTGTGTCAATTTGATTTTTTTATATATGTGGATATGATTCTACTTCCTTTGTAATACAAGGGTAATATAATGTTTTGTGGTATACTATCCGCAAGAAATATAATCAAATGTTTGATACTTTCCTGAAACTAATGGGGCTCCTGTTTAAAAAAATCGTCCTTGGTGGGACGATTGTTTTGACGTTGTTGGGAGTTGAGTTTTTTGAACCACCGACATCGGCCATGCTCGCTTTACAAGAACAATCAGTTTATGTTGAACAAATAAAATCCATAAAAGATACGGCCCCCGAAAAAGAAAACGAATCGCCCAAAGCAGAAATCGTGACCGAAGCGTCGCCACAAGAAAAAATAGTTTCGGCGCCAATTATTGAGAAGCCGACACAAACCATCGTGCTAGGAGCGGCGCAGCCGCAAGAACAACTTATTCCGCAAGCACAATTGAACGAAGCGGCGCGTAAAACGATAGTGAATGTATTCTGCCTCACTAAAGCCTCAAGCGTATTTGAACCAATTACCGGCAGCGGTGTTTTTATTGACAAACGTGGCGTCATTCTCACAAACGCCCACGTTGCTCAATATTTTTTACTCAAAGATTACAAAATAAAAGATTTTCTTGAGTGTGTGATTCGCACCGGTAGCCCCGCTATTCCACTGTACAAAGCAGAACTTCTGTATCTGCCTCCCGCGTGGATTGAAAAAAATGCTCTTAATATAATATTAGACAAACCAATGGGAACTGGCGAAAATGATTTCGCGCTCCTTCTCGTGACAGGACGAACCGCAACGGGCGCAGCGCTTCCCGAAGTTTTTCCCGTGGCCCCCTTTGAAGTCGGGATTGAAAACGTAAATGTGGGCAATCCGGTGCTTCTCGCAAGTTATCCCGCTGGCTTTTTGGGGGGATTAAACATCACAAAAAATCTCTGGATTACCTCAAGCGTTGCAAACATCATGCGCCTCTTCACATTCAAAGAAACAGCGCCTTACACGGAAGACGCGTTTTCAATCGGCGGCACCATCGTTGCTCAAGAGGGCGCTTCCGGCGGTGGGGTATTTAGCCTTAAAAGCGGAAATCTTATTGGGCTTTTGGCAACAAGCTTGCTTGAAGGCAACACTGCCGAGCGCGATTTGCGGGCGATTTCTCTCCGGCACATCAACGAGCGTATGCAGACGTTCACCGGAAAAGATTTGCAAACGTTTCTCTCGGGAGATGTGAAACAAAAAAGCGCTGAATTTAACGGCACTGTCGCCCCGCAACTTACAAAAATACTGGTCAACGTGCTTGATACACGAGAATAGAAAAAGCGACGCACAGCGTCGCCGGAGAATAAATTTAACGGTTTCTTATTTACACCCAGCTAAACCTTTCATTAGACCCCACAATCCTAAAATGAAGATACAGCAATATAACACCACGAGCGTGAGTACTACAGCAATGAATATAATGGGACCAGAAAAAATCATTAAAGGGCTTACGTTGCTTTCATTTTTTTCTACTCCAAGCTTAGCGTCAACAAAATATGCAAGTCGCGTCCCAATAATACCCAAAATAAACCATGCAGCAAGGCTGCCAACTAACCAAAGCGCCATTTCCATATTTGAGTCTCCGCTCGTTGCTCTGTTCTAGATAATACACAGTAAACAAAAACTGTCAAGGTTGATGGATATCTATAATAACTGAATGACGCCCTTTCGTATGAAAATAAATTTTTCTTGCGTTAATTCCTGAAGTGCATTCTTGATATGCGCCATATCTGTTTGTATATATTTCTGTAAATTTTTTCTTAGAACACGTTTACGCGCTACCAAAAGTTTTAAAATTTCTCCACGTATCTGCCGATTTGAATTTTTAAATGGAGATTGTTTCGCGTAATGCGCGCTTTTTCGGTTTGGATTTGTGTGAAGTGATTTTATGTAAACTCCATAATCCATAAGCGCGTAATACCATTCTCGCGGATTTTTTGTGTCAAGCGTTTGCTCAATAAGCGGCACAATTTCCTTATCATGTATTTTTTTCTGCCCAAACGACATTCTCACATTCTTGAGAATGTGAGAATGTCGTGAATTTGTTTTAGCAAGGCTAAAGAAACGGTGAATAAAAACAGTTCTGATGTTTGTTTCAATAAACACGGCTGGTTTATTAAATCCAAACGCGAGAATTGCTCCCGCTGTCCCCTTCCCAATGCCTGGCAATCCTGTAAGCGCAACAATGTTTTGAGGAATTATTCCATTATATTTTTTAATAATAATTTTTGCTGTTTCGTGTAAAAATTTTGCGCGGCGATTATATCCCAAGCCGCTCCACAGAGAAAGAACGTTCGCAAACGGCGCGCGCGCAAGCGCGCGAATGCTTGGAAACCGTTTTATAAATGGATGATATTTTTGAAGCACGCGCGAAACCTGCGTCTGTTGAAGCATTATTTCAGACACAAGAATTTTATAAGGGTCTTTCACAAAACGCCACGGAAGTTTTCTTCCGTGTTTTTTGTAATATCCGTATATTATTTTTTGAAAACCAGAAATCTCTTTTTTGTTTAGCATCATGGGTCACGCAATATCAAGATCAATACCGACTGGACAGTGGTCAGACCCTAAAACTTCCGGCAAAATGAAAGCTGATTTTATTTTTGACATCAATCGCTTGCTTGCAAATACATAATCAATGCGCCAGCCGACATTTCGCGCGCGAGAGTTTGCAAAATGGCTCCACCACGTGTAATGTCCCCCCTCTTTCGTGAAATGCCGAAACGTATCCACAAAGCCGGCTTTAAGTATCGCGTCAATCCCCGACCGCTCTTCTTTCGTAAATCCCTTTTTGCCTTCATTTTCTTTCGGGTGTGCTAAATCAATCGGCGTATGAGCCACATTTAAATCTCCGCAAAAAATGACCGGCTTTTTCTCATCAAGTTCTTTGCAAAAAGCAAGAAACGCCGGATCCCATTGTTTGTGACGAAGCGAAAGACGACTTAAATCATCTTTTGCGTTAGGTGTATAAACACTCACCAGAAAAAAATGTTTAAATTCAGCGACGATAACTCGCCCTTCCGTGTTCGGGTTTCCGTAGCCGTCGTTCCCAAGCTTAAACTTTTTTGCAATATCGTGAGGAATATCGTTTGTAACAGAAAGCGGTTTTGTTTTACTAAATATAGCCGTCCCGCTATATCCTTTTTTCTCTGCCGAATTCCAATATTCTTCATATTCCGGAAGATCAATTTCAGATTGATGCTCGTGCGCCTTTGTTTCCTGAAGACACAGGATGTCCGGCTTCGTTTTTTCTATAAATGGCAAAAAAGGTCCCTTGCGGTGAACTGCCCGAATCCCATTAACGTTCCATGAAACGATACGCATTCACCAATTGTAACAAACTGCTTGCATTAAAAAAGCCGCCCACCCAAAGTAGACGGCATGTTGCAATTTTGGCTAAAAAATCAATCGAGGAACGGCGATAAATGCACTCACGGCAATCAAGCACGCATACAGTATTGATGCAACTGCGCAATTCTGATAATGATCGAGGTTTATTATCGCCTTCTCGTACAATTCTTTACTCGGCGCCCCTATTCCATATATCTTCGCGCGCGCCCATTGAGACAAAAGTCTAAGAGCGTCATTTCTGTTTTCTAAGCAATACCCCGCTCGAACGCACAGTAAAACAACCGTAAAAAATAGAAAGAGCGCCATTGTTTGTAACATTGATCCCCCTCCTCTTTATGAAAGATACGAAAAGACAATGAGCGTGTTTGCGAAACACAAATACAAATATAGGTACAAGCCAACCATGCGATTGTGATATAAATCAGCTGCTTCTCGAAATGATTTCGGCCACTCGGCGACAACCGGCTCGATATCAATCCTTTTTGGTTTGGGGAGTCGAGCGTTATCGGCCCGGGCCCTTTCTACATCCTTCTCAGTATTCGCAAACTGTTTTTCCGCAATCTGTTTCTGCTTTCGCGCGTTACACGCGAAAACGTAACACATGACAGTGTACACAAAAAAAGCCCAAAAAAGAAGGCTAATCATGTCCATATCGAACCTCTTAATTTTCGTGGTGCAACTTTTCATATTTAATACTAAAAATAAAAAATGTCAAATTTGACTTTTTATTTTAAATAGAGTATCATTTTTCTGGAAAGAGAGGTGTGTTATGTTTGCACTAACTGCACACGAAGCAAATATATACGCTGGCGCCATTATCAAACTCCTTGAGACTTACTCAAAAGAAAAGAGGTATGAGGAAGCCGTTAGAGTCATCGCTGCATTTGAGAAAAGATATGAACTACTTTTTTCGAACGTCACACGTGAGGGTTGCCATGACATTAACGGCGAACGAATCATGCTCGCCGAAGAAATAAGAGCATGGGTTGCTCAAACGCTCCCAGAAATTAATAAGAAATATAAAAAGAGCCTTCATTAGCCGCGGCATTGTGCACTGCGGCTTTTCGTT
>CAYZKP010000062.1:0-5085 GCA_964479245.1 uncultured Candidatus Saccharibacteria bacterium
AGGTGGCATTGTTGCGGAGAAGAGCATTGTCTGACGATCTTTCGGAATCGCCTCAAAAATTTTTCTGATTTGTGGAAGAAAGCCCATATCAAGCATACGGTCTGCCTCATCAAGCACCACGATCTTGACCGTGTTAAGACGAATTGTCTTTTGCTGTAGATGGTCAATAAGACGCCCCGGTGTTGCGATAATAATATGAGGAGATTTTTGAAGTGCTTGTATTTGTGCCCCCATTGACAGTCCTCCAATTAAAACAGCCGTGCGCAGATGAAGACTTCTGCCAAGCTTACTGAGCATCTCATCAACTTGAAGCGCGAGTTCTCGAGTCGGAAGAACCACAAGCCCCTGCCCTTTAACCTGCGCAAGACGCTGAATCATGGGAAGACCAAACGCAAGCGTTTTGCCAGTACCAGTTTGTGCGATCCCTGCGACATCTTTTCCGAGAATTGCGATCGGGATTGCTTGCGCTTGAATTGGAGTGGGAATTTTGAAGTGAAGATGCTCTAATATCTGCAAAAGCGCTGGAGCAAGCCCTAGCCCGTGAAAGCTTGTGGTGAGCTTGCCGAATCCGCTCGCGGTATTTTCGTTTTGAGAATGAGGCATATATTGATGTGTTGAGTATAGTATAGCTTTGTTGCTAAAGCAAAAATTTTTATGTAGCTGATGTGACCTTAAATCGATCTGATTTTTTAAGTTGTTGTTTACGCAGGCGCACACTTTTGGGAGTAATTTCTAAATATTCATCTTCCGCCATCACTTCAAGCCCTCGCTCAATCGTAAGCGTGTATGGCGGCACAAGATCTATCGCTTCATCAGCTGCCTTTGAACGCACGTTCGTAAACTGTTTGCCTTTTGTCGGGTTGACCGTCATTTCCTCGCCTTTTGAAGTATTGCCAACCACCATTCCCTCATACACTTCGGTACCCGGATCAATGTAAAGCACTCCGCGATCTTGGAGATACCAAAGTGCATATCCGAGCGCCTTTCCGGTCGCCATTGAAATCATGGAGCCTTGAGCGCGCTTCCGTATTTCTCCAGCATATTTCCTGAATCCCGTGACGCGAGAAGAAAGAATTCCCTCACCCTTAGTATCAATGACAAATTGGCTTCGGTATCCCAAAAGTCCGCGAGTCGGGCCTTCAAAAAAAATCCGAACTGAAACGCCATGATGTGTCTGTGAAATATTACTCAAAACAAAACCGCGCTGTCCTAAACGTTCAATGATAACCCCCTGATATGCCATCGGCGTATCAACAATAACTTCTTCAAACGGTTCAAGAAGTACCCCGCCCTCTTCTTTCGTCACTACCCGCGGCTGAGACACTTGCACTTCATATCCTGCGCGCCGCATATTTTCAAGCAGAATCGCGATGTGAAGTTCCCCTCGGCCAGAAACACGAAACGATTCCGTGGAAGAAAAATCAACACGAAGACCGACGTTTACTTCAACCTCCCGCTCCAAATATTCGCGAAGCTGACGGCTGGTAACATACTTTCCTTCTCTGCCCGCAAGGGGCGAATCATTTACTAAAAACGAAAGTTCTATTGTTGGCTCATCAACCGCGATCGCGGGAAGTGGCTGTGCGTTTTCGTTATCAGTTACCGTTTCTCCGATATCAATATCAGAAAGACCCGCGATAAGCACAATATCTCCGGCGCCTGCTTCAGCAACCTCAACCTTTTGAATCCCATTAAAACTAAAAATTTTTGTTATTTTACCTGAACGCGTTTCTCCTTGGCCAGTCGGGCCCTGCGGTTTTTTCACAAATACATTCATTCCGAGGCGTACGACACCTTCATAAATTCGCGCGACAGCAAGCCGCCCCAAAAAATTATCGTAGCCAAGATTAAACGGCTGGAGCATAAGTGGTTTTTGGCGAAGTTCGGGAGAGGATGCTGACGGTATGTGCGAAAGAATCGTGTCTAAAAGTGGAGACAAATCTTTTGATTCATCTGCGAGTTTTAATTTTGCAATACCCTGCTTCCCTATCGCATACACGACGGGGAAGTGCGCTTGAAGGTCAGACGCACCAAGCTCAAGAAATAATTCAAGGACCTGCTCTTCAGTGCGATCGGGGTCTGCCGCCGGTCGGTCAATTTTGTTAATCACAACAATTGGTCGCAGTCCAAGTTCAAGAGACTTTTTAAGCACAAAGCGTGTCTGTGGCATAGGCCCCTCTTGCGCGTCAACGACAAGAAGCACGGAATCTATAGAGCGCAACACTCGTTCAACTTCAGAACCAAAGTCGGCATGCCCTGGGGTGTCCACGATATTTATTTTCGTACCTTTGTAGGTGAGTGCGGCGTTTTTTGAATATATGGTAATGCCCCGCTCAAGTTCAAGCGTGTTTGAATCCATTGACGCACCCTCACTCCCTACTCCCGTCTGACGCAAAAGAGCATCGGTAAGTGTTGTCTTGCCGTGGTCAACGTGAGCTATAATTGCAATATTTCTAATTTCCATAATTTAAAAGCGTGTGTTCTCTATGCCATAACGACATTCTCACATTCTCAAGAATGTGAGAATGTCGTTAACATTGATTATTTCTTCTTTTGTATTTTGTTGAGAATTTTTTTCACTTTTTCTAAACTATCCCAATCATAAATAGAAATGGGGGTAACATTTTTGTTGAGTTTCTTGAGTACGGCAACTTTTTTCTTTAATTCAGAAGCGCCGACCATATCACTTTTGCTTAAGAATATATATTCTTGTTTTTTCACAAGCTCTCCGCTATATATCTTCAGTTCTTTTTTAATAATTCTATAGTCTTTCACCGGGGTCTTTGACTCTGCAGAGATAAGATGAAACAGAATTTTTGTCCGCTCAACGTGCCGAAGAAATTTTACCCCCAAACCCTTACCGGAGGATGCCCCTTCAATAAGTCCGGGGATATCGGCAAGCACCAGTTCGTAATACACCCCGAGGTTCGGCTCAAGCGTCGTGAACGCGTAGTTAGCAACCTTGCTTTTTGCTTTGGTGAGTTCGTTGAGCAAGCTTGATTTCCCCGCGTTTGGCAGTCCAATGAGTCCCACATCAGCAATCAATTTTAAACTAAGCCGTACGACGTACTTCTCCCCCTCCAAACCTTCTTGAAATCCTCGTGGGCTTGTATTCCGAGAGGAACGAAAGAGAAAATTCCCTTTTCCTCCATTCCCGCCTTTCGCAACACAAATTTTCTCCCCAATCTTAAGCAACTCCGCGACTTCGTGAGTTCCAATTTTTGTGATAACTGTTCCAACCGGTATTTTTAAAACGAGGTCAGCGCCGTCTGCTCCATCATTACATTTTGATTTACCATTCTCACCATCCTCTGCTCTTTGATCTTTTTCATATCTAAATTGTTGAAGTGAACCAAGGTCAGAAATACCTTCAAAATAAACACTGCCGCCCGTCCCGCCAGAACCTCCTGTTGGTCCTAAACTCATTGCTTGTTTATTAAAGGCAACGGCGCCCCTCCCTCCGCTTCCCGCTGATACCTTAATTGTTACATCGTCAATTAACATAAAAAAAATTTCTTTAGAAACAAAGCCGCCCTACAAGCGGCGCGTCCTAAAGATTTTAAAAGAGAGTTAGGAGAGCTCGCTGTTTCGCGGAAGCCAGTCCATGAACTTTTTACGATGTAGGTCAAGCGACCAGAAATCACCACGCTTAAAAAGCAGGGGGTGAGCCGCTTGAAATTTTTTAAGTAATGATGCGGTAGCACGAGGAAAACTCTCAGGCATGTTTTTGTTGTATGACCCCAAAAATTCCGAAAGAGATATAGGCATTTCACTCACCTTCATTTCCGTTTCATATTTTCTCATTATCCATAACGATACCACAGAACACTTTAAAAAGCAATTTTGTCTAAAAAGGCGCGCTCTTCTTGGCGCGCCTAAAATTTTAAAATCTACTGAAGTCTTTGTGAAAGAAAATCTCTCACGTGCCGGAATGCCTGCCCACGATGGCTGATGACATTTTCTTCTTCAACAGTCATCTCCGCCCACACCTTTGTATGAGCATCCGGTTTGAAAATAGCACTGTATGGCATCTTCGGCTGGCACGCCGTGCGCGGTTCAAATAAAATCCTTCCCTTAACCACACCCGTGAAGGAGAAAGCCTCCGAACCAAAAGGATCAACGACGAGTGCAACTGTTTTAAATGCCGCCGTGCGATTTTCTAAAGGTACGTCTTTGAGTTTTTCTAAAGTGAAATTCATTATTTCCTCAGTCGTCGCCTTCTCCCCCGCCCATCGCGCGGAATGAATCCCCGGCTCACCATTTAAAGCGTCAATAAAAATTCCCGTATCATCCGCGATGCTCCACTTTTTTGTTTGCTCCCACGCAAAGAATGCTTTTTTCAAAGCGTTCTCTTTAAGCGTTGCCCCGTCCTCAACCGCCTCTCCGGAAACACCCGCGTCTTCAAGTGTTAAAATCTGTACGGGTAGGCCGCCAAAGACGGCTTTGATTTGCTCGGCCTTGCTTTGATTTCGTGTTGAGAGAATAATGTCTATCGTGTTCATGATTTTCTTATTATCTTTTTCTCGCCTCAATGTATCACACCTGTTACTATGTGTATATGAGACACGGCAGCATATTTATATTTTTCCTCGTACTCTCCTTCATTCCAATCGGCGCGCTCTCCGCCGAGCGGTCGCTTTTCTTGGGGCTCTCGGGCAACGACGTCAAAACCGTGCAGAATACACTCATCGCTCAAAAATATCTTGCTTCTGGAAACGCCACTAGCTACTTCGGCCCGCTCACCGAAGCCGCGGTAAAAAAATTCCAGTGCGACCATAATGTTATTTGCTCGGGTTCATCAGACGCTGGCTACGGTGTCGTGGGCCCCAAAACCAGAGTGGCTCTCCTGTCCACAAGCGCCGCCTCGGGCAATCACGCAACCATAAAGCAGAGCGCTCTCACTCCACGCGCCACCGGCTCATTTGAATTTTCCGGCTGGATACCATACTGGCGCTCCGCGACAGGTACGCAAGATGTCCTCCCGCATCTCTCACAGCTCACGAGTGTAATGCCGTTTGGCTACAGTGTAAAAAGCGACGGCACGCTTGCCGATACGGCGCGTCTTTCGGAAGAGCCGTGGGTAAG
>CAYZKP010000063.1:0-5054 GCA_964479245.1 uncultured Candidatus Saccharibacteria bacterium
GGGTTTAAATGCTACCGGAGAAATGTTCTTGCGGAGCTTGTGCGAAACTCATTTAATTCTATTGGATATAATTTCCAAATAGAGATACTATACCGGGCACACAAGCGCGGATATAAGATTGTGGAGATACCAATTATTTTCACAGAACGGAAAACTGGATCTTCAAAAATAAATATTGCAATTATTTTGGAAAGTTTTTATAAAGTGCTCCTGTTGCGCTTTAAAAAGGAATAGCAAGCACCCTGCGCAATGCCGCAGTACACTACACGTGGTTTTGTCTGCTTTTTTAATGCGTAGTATACTAAACAGATGGACACTAAAGAAAAATACCACGAAGAAGATGACACTAAAGAATCCGTAGATCATCTTATTGAACATCGCGTACCATGGCTCTTTGTCGGACTGCTTGGAGGACTCTTGACTGCATTTATTATTTCTCAATTTGAAGAAATCCTTTCCTCCGACGTACGGCTTGTGTTTTTTATCCCCCTCATTGTGTATTTAAGCGATGCGGTGGGCACACAAACAGAAACTATTTATGTGCGAGCGCTTGCGTATAAAAAAAACATACATTTTTTGAAATATATCATCAAAGAAAGCTTGGTTGGTTTGGGTTTGGGGACAATTTTCGGAATTATTTTAGGCACAGCTGCCACATATTGGCTTTCATCCTCTGAGATCGGCCTTGCGGTCGGGATGGCGGTATTTGTAAACCTGCTCATAGCACCGCTTCTTACCTTGTTTATCTCACACGTCATTCATAAGCACCGCGCGGATCCGGCACTTGGCGCAGGACCTGTTGCAACAATCATACAAGATTTGGTCAGTTTGCTAATCTATTTTGCAGTCGCAGGTATCATTATTTTTTAACACAAGGTCGATTAATATTTAGTAATAAGAGATACAGGTTTATTATGCAATTAAATACTAAAGCTTTAGGGTTAGCCCTGGGAACTTTTGCCGGCTTTGCCTGGCTTATTATCATGGGCCTGTCACTTTCAACCGGTGTCCTTGATCAAACGGTGCAAACAATCGGAGGATTGCATCCCGGATTCTCGTACACATGGACGGGTCTTTTGTGGATAGTCGCACTGCATCTTGTCGGCGGTTTTATTATCGGTTTTATCGTCGCGTGGATCTATAACAAATTGAATTAATGAATTAAAATAGAAAGACAGATACAAAAACTGGTCGGCATCGGATGTCGACCAGTTTTTTCAAATATTACAAAACACGAAAATTCTTGAATTGCCACGGATCAGCGGTATCAATATCTTCCGGAAATAGATTTTGCCTGCCGCGTAGAGGCGTCCAGTCAGTGTACGCCCCGGTCATTTTCCCCATGTACGGTTCAAGAATCTCCATCGCCCGTTCAAAATCAACCTCGTCCGCCTCAACAATGCCCCTGTGCGGATTTTCCATTGCACAAATCATTCCCGCAAGCACTCCTGCCGTTACCTGAAGGCCAGTTGCGTTTTGATAGGGAGCAAGTTTCCGCGTTTTCTCTATCGAAAGCTGTGAACCATACCAATACGCACCCTTTTTGTGTCCCATTATGAGGACACCAAGCTCATCCATTCCCTCAGCAATTTCATGTATAAGAATTTTTTGTTCGCTTTGTAATTCCAAATTGTTGCCAAACACCTCATCAAGCGATAACACCGCCGCGTCACAAGGCCGATACGCATAATGAACCGTCGGCCGATATAAAACCTTTCCACCTTTCTTGAGCGTGAAGTAATCTGAAATTGAAATTGACTCATTGTGAGTTACCACTCTCCCTAAAAAATGTCCGCGCGCCGGAGTCCATGTCCGCGTAAGCGTCATTCCACCGGGGCGCAAAAGATAAATAGCGGAGCCGCATCCAAATTTGTGTTTGTGCGCGTCATGCGGAAAATATTTCTCGTGTGTCCCCCAGCCAAGTTCGGAGGGCTGCATGACCCCTTCCGAATGAAACCCCTCTACCGACCACGTGTTTTCAAACCGGCCGAGTTTTTTGGGTTCATGCGCAACTTGCGTGTCATATTCGGCGATGTGTATCGTTTTCACATTAAGTTTGCGCGCGAGCGTACCCCAACTATTTCTGTCTTTAGGCACTTCGGTCTTTACTCCTGTATCTTTAGCGATGGTAATGAGAGCTTTCTTTAAAAAGTGCGACACAATGCCTGGATTCGCGCCATGCGCGATAACGGCCGTTGGCCCATCTCCTTTCATAGAACGCCGCAACGCTAACGCTTTTTCACGCAAACCATAGTTTGAGCGCTCTCCAAAAGAAAGACCGGGATCGGAATACCCGCCCGCCCATGGCTCTATACAGGTATCAAGATACAGAACGCCGCGTTCTCGGCAGAATTTAATAAGGTCAAGAGAAGAAACTTCCACCGAGAGATTGAGCAGAAAATCTCCCTTTGATAGGAGCGGTTCAAGAATGGTGTAATAGTTGTGTTGCTTAAGCGGCATAACCGAAAAATGAACGCCTTCTTTCTTGGCAATAGATGAGCCGCCGCGATCCGCGGTGATAATTGAAATGTTTTTTCTCGGAATGTTAATGTGGCGAAGAATTAACGGCAGTACGCCTTGTCCGATGCTCCCAAAACCGACAATGAGAATTTTCCCGGGAAAATGAGTAAGAATATTTTTTGCCATAAGTTGTTATATTTTTATGTATATATTTGTTACATAATAGCAAAAATTTAAAACAAAAAAAACAAATTTACTTGTTAACAATTATGTTGCGTAGATGTTGGTATATACGGTAAAATAATATACATGAAAGCTGATTTTCTTGTGCTCGGCGCAAGCGGAATGCAGGGTAAAATCGTCGTTGCGGATCTCCTCCATAATAATTACACCGTACATCTTGCGGATCTTTATAAGGAAGGCTCTGAGCCATTTTTAAAAAAATATCCACGGCAAACCGACTTTGATTTTATTGATTTGAGAGACAAAAGAAGCACGGTGAACCTCATACGGAGAGTTGACCCGGCCGTTGTTATAAATTGCGCTGAGGGAGATTGGAATTTAAACGTGTACTATGCGTGTTTGGAAATGAAAAAACACGTGCTTGATTTAGGGTCTGAGATCCCGATGACCAAGGAGCAGATTGCCCTCGGTCCCTTCTTTAAAGAGGATGGGCTCACCGCAATTACTGGGTGCGGCTCAACGCCCGGTATTAACAACATTCTTCTCCATCATGCGCACGAATTATTTGATAGCATTCACACCGTTGAAGTCGGGTTTGCGTGGGATTCAAATATCAAAAAATTTGTTGTTCCCTTTTCTATTCAAAGTATTGTGGAGGAGTTTACAGACCCGGCGCCCATCATTGAAGACGGAGAATGGATAGACAAAGTGCCCTTAGAGAGCGTCGTTGAACGAGAATTTCGAGAAATTGGGAAACAGCGGTGTTTCTTTGTGCGCCATCCGGAAACGTATACGTTTTATCTGTACTACCAAAACGAAGGCCTTAAAAACATGCGTTTCTACGCAGGTTTTCCTGAACATTCTTTCAAAACAATACACACATTCATAGAAACAGGGCTTGCGAGCAAGGATCCGATAGAAATGGAAGGCAAAAAAATAATTCCTATTGATGTACTCACAAGGACACTCCGCGACCTTGGGCGACCAAACGGCTATACCGAAAAAGAAAACTTGTGGGTTCAAGTTGAAGGAGTTAAAAACAGCGAAGAAAAAACAGTGCTTATGGAGTGTATTGTAAATACCCTTCCCGGATGGGAAGAAGCGGGCTGTAACATTGATACGGGCTTCCCCGCTTCAATCATGGCACAGATGGTAAAGAATGGAGAGATAAACACGCGAGGAAGTTTTGTCCCCGGGTTTATCGTCCCCAAGGACAAATTTTTCAAAGAGTTACGGAAAAAACAGATGACGGTGTATCAAGACGGTGCGGTGATTAACTAAGCAAGTTTTTTATGAAATTAAAACACGCTCTATGGATAAGCGCGGTGATTGTTATTGTAGCCGCCGCGTACTATGGCATATCTCCTCTTTTTCTGAGCATCCGACTCGATGAACCTATGCCGGTGCAGGATAGCGGCAGTGATACGACCATCCCCACAGAGCAAACCGCGTTAACAAAACTGGCAACCGTAGTTGGCACAACATTTCACCCGGCGTCAGGCTTTGTGCGCATCGTGAAAGATGAAAACGGAAAAACATATCTCCGCTACGAAAATTATAAAACAATCAACGGACCGGATTTATTTGTCTATCTTTCAAAAGACAAAGAAGCAACAGATTTTATAAACCTCGGCGCGCTCAAGGGAACCGAAGGAAGCATAAACTATGAAGTACCAAACGGGGTGAATATAGATGACTATATGTACGCTCTCACCTGGTGCCGTCAATTTGGAGTGCTGTTCAACTATGCCGATTTAACCATGGTACGATAAAAATTGACATTATAAGTTTCATATTGTATAAACAAAGGAGTGGTTGTAAGAACCTTGAGAGGAAACATGGCTCTCGCTTTTTTCATATGGGGACTAGCACTTGTATTGTTATGTTCCGTGTCGTGGCTTTTTGATTTTGGAGTCTTGGGTGTTGTTATCGCAGTAGCGTCATGGTTTGTAATCATTGGATACACATTTAAATTTTTTACAATCTGGACAGCAAAAACAGAGGCAAACGTGACCGTTGACGCGCTACGCAAAGACAAAGAAGGAAAGGGGGTCCTCACCGTGCACCTCCCGGGTCTTTCGTGGAAACGTCCAACTGAAGTAAACTCAAGTGATCCGATATATCTTGGTTCCGTGACACAATCATGCATTGCGGCATGCCCGACAAAAGATGGTCCGGAAATAAAATTTCCTGTGACGTTTAAGTGGCAACCGCGAACAAACATTGAAAATCTTGAGCGGTTTTTACTTATCCGCAAAGACCCAAGTATCATTAACACCCACGCGGTAAACATGGTACAAGGCACACTCTCTAGAGCAATTATTGCTATGAGCGTGGAGGAGGCAGAAACAAAAACCGCAGATTTCCAACAACTGATTGATGATACATTTAATAAAATGCGCGATATCAAA
>CAYZKP010000064.1:0-4914 GCA_964479245.1 uncultured Candidatus Saccharibacteria bacterium
GCCACCTTGGTTGATCACCACAAACCCGAGTAATTGAAAAATGCTATACAGAGAAATAAGAACGCTTGCGCCAACCGATGTCTGCAGAAACCGAATCCACAACGTTTTTGCGTTCATGATTGATCCGGCAACAACGAAAAAAGCAAATAAATGGAGAAGCGTCACAAGCCCGTCCATTCGTTCATAGTTTGACCAAAAGCTTCTCAAAAAATTCTCTCCAAATATGTCGGCAAGCGTAACAACGCCGACAAAAAAAGAAAGCGCTACCGCGATCCACGAAAACCGTAAGCGGTACGTCGCATCACGAAACGCAAGCACAATCCAGCCAGCAAAGATAACCTCAACGATAATTCTAAAGAGAAAATTCTTTCCGGTGATGAAAGGAAAGAACATGGATTTGGCAATGATAAACGGAATAAACGGAAGAAGAAATATGCCGGCTATAATGATATATCGAAGATATTTGTTGATTACATCTTCAGAGTACATTTCTTCACTATACTAGATATTCGCCGCCACATTCACTTGACAAAATTGATTTTTCATATATACATGCAGTAGATCACGCGACCAAAATCTCCAGGCGTAAGGTGTTCGGAGAATGGAAAAAACGCTCTTGCTTGTTGCAACGGATTTTGCGTATTCGCAAATTTTCAGAAAACTCTGTCAGGCGTTCGCGCAAAGGCATACCGTACACTTCATTGATATTTTAGGGAACGGAAAGACCGTGTCGGTTCCCGACATCGAGTCGGCGTTTAATACACACGCAATTCACGGCGTACTCGCTGGCATGTCCAACAAGCCGGAGACTGCGGAAGCAGAGATGCGTGCGTGCATGAAAGCGAGAGAGCGGGGCATTCCATACGGATTTTTTGCAGAGTTGCCTGACGTGGCCGTCGGACGATCGTGGCTTAATGAATTAAAGAAAGATGCCTCATTTTTGTTTGTCATTGATGAAGAAACGGCGCAAGCTGCCGCACCACAGTATCCTAAAGCACACACCGAAGGAAACATTATTGTCTCTCTGGACGTGAGGCGCGACGATTGGTTTTTCCCGGAAGTAACCCGTAATGAGGTCCGGAGAAAAATGGGAATCGCTCTGAACGAGATGACAATTTTATGCCCCGGAACTAAAGATCTGGTTCCCAATATTTTGTTGTTTGGCGCGGTTGTTGAAGCGGCATCGTTGTGTCAAGGTCGGTCAATACTTCTCTCAATTCATCCGGGAGACAAAAAAGAACATCTGTCTGCCTATGAGTCTCTAGTAAACCTTGCATCGGCAACTGTACAGACAAAAATTATCACGAAAGAAATGATGCCAACTTCAGAGCTCCTTGTAGGATGCGATATAGTGGTGCAGTCAATGTCAACCGTAGGACACCACGCCGCTTGTTTGAGGATACCAGTCATTGATTTTTTAACAAAAATTGATATAGAGCGATACAAACGAGAAAATAGCGACAGTGCCGGCTGGTGGTTAAGTGAGGTAAACGCATCAATACGCATTTGGGGCGATACAATGCAGCTGTCGGCTACGATAGAGCAACTGACCAATCACGGTCTGCAGAATATTAAACTGCGCCAAGCACAAGAAAAAGCATTTCCGAAACCAAAACAGAAAGGTGAAGCAATAGACCGTGTGTGTAAAGCCATACACACAATCCTCGCGTAATTACGCATGTTCACAAAACATCCGCCACCCGGCGGATTTTTAATTACATTGAAATCTAACTTCAATTATGGTTTCTTACTATAATTCTTGAGCAACTCGGAGCTTGAGCGAACCTTCCCTCCACCGACGTTAAATATCATTTGAATTCCAAGTTTTTTGCAGATTTCAGCTTCTGGAATGTCTTTTTCCGCCTTACGGTCCCCGCCGTTTGCAAAAATATGTGGACGAATTTTTTCAAGCGCTTCAACAACATCATTTCTGCCACTTTCCAAGACAAAAACATCATCAACGCACCGAAAACCTTTAATAATTTCTGCACGCTCACTTTGGTTCATAAAAGCCCGACCCTTCTTCCGCACAAGCCATGCGTCACAATTTAAAATAACGACAAGTTTGTCACCGAGGTTTTTTGCCTCTTCAAACATACGCAGATGCCCCACGTGCACCGGATCAAAACCGCCACTCACTGTTACAATAACTTCTTTTTTGTTTTTCATTTTTCGTGTTTAATTTTTAATTTTTATCATATTCCGCTTCGAGACAGCAATGTTTTAATTGTTTTCAGCGCAATCTCTATATCAAGCATAATAGACCGATTTTTCACGTAATAAAGATCATACGACAGTTTCTTCGCAGTCTCTTCGTCGTCGGTTCCGTGGTGGAGGTGTTTTTCGTGCAAAATCTGCGCCCAGCCAGAAAGCCCCGGCTTGATAAGATATCTTATATTATAATAAGGAATTTTTTTGTTGTAATGGTCAACTGGCTCAGGAAACTCCGGGCGCGGTCCAATGAGCGAAATTGAACCTTGCAGGACATTCCAAAGCTGCGGCAATTCATCAATCCTTGTTTTTCTCAAAAATTGACCGACTCGTGTCACATTGTTAACCGCGCCCGTCTCCCACTTACCCGCATCGTCAAAATCCATCGTTCTGAACTTAAGCAGTTTAATGATGCGGTTATTTTTCCCTACCCGCCGCTGAAGTGTAAAAATTTTCCCGCCATCATCAAGTTTAATTGCTATGTACACAAACGGATATACCACAAGAGAAAAAATACTGAGTACAGACCCAATAGCAATGTCCATGCACCGCTTGACAAAGTCATATACTACGCGAGAGGAAAGCGAGACATGCTCTAAAAACCACTTATGGTGAACTAAAGAAAGTGGAATTCTTTCAAAAACTTCTTCATAGACCTTATGAAGATCTAAAAATCGAACTTGCGCGAAAAGAAAGTTGTACAATTGAGGCATAATGGTTTCTATTGCTCTCCCGTGCATATCTACGACCACAAGAGAAATACTCTTTGTTGGGATTTCATGCGCAAGCCCCGAGAGAGATGACATTCGCCAACCTTTCCTGTGTTGTTGTTTTTGCAAATAAACTGATTGCGCAATGTCTATGTTGTAATAATCTTTGTGCTGTATTTCTTCGCATAGCTCTTCAAAATCTTTCCCGCCCCCGACAAACAGAGCGTTTTGTTTTTTGCCACCCCTCGAGAAGGTGGAACCGTATAATCGCCACAGTAAGATAAGAAGAAAAGAAACAACAAAATAAATGGCAAGATTTGTTTTTGGAGCAATTTTGAATATTGGCGCAAAATAAAAAAACGAAAGTCCGATGATAATGTTGACAAGCTGCGCGTTGAGCAATATCGTCGGAAGCTTTTTCCTAAAAAAAAGCGTTTCTTTGTCATACAGGCCCGCGGCATAAAACACTAAAATCCATGCAGGAATTAAGAAAGAAAATGGAATTAGGTGTTCGCTCAAATCATCATTATTATTGAGAATATAAAAACCAATCGCAATCGTGAGCACGAGCGCAATGCAAAACAATAAAATATCTCCCAGTAATAATATGGCGATTCGTCGTTTGCGTAAAAACATACAGGCGTAAGTATTAAGTATTTGCTACACAATATATGGTATACAAAACATCTACTGTGTAATTGAATATATTGTATAACAATTAGAGCACGCACCAGGTTATATACAATATATGCAGAAAAAAATCTTATATGTAATTACAAAATCTAATTTTGGCGGAGCGCAGCGATACGTTTATGATCTTGCGTGTTCGCTTAACAAAGAAGAATTTGATGTCTCTGTCGTGCAGGGCGGTGAAGGGCTACTTAAAGAAAAGCTTCACTCCTGCGGAGTAAAGACAATCATATTACCCTACTTCAAAAGAGACATACATATATGGAATGATATCAAAACCTTCTTTGCGCTTGTCACTATCTTTAAAAAAGAGCGTCCAGATATTATCCATTTGAATAGTTCAAAGGCGGGAATACTGGGAACTCTTGCCGGCAGAATCACCCGCGTTCCCCGCATTATTTTTACCGCACACGGGTGGGCGTTTAATGAAGCACGTCCTTATTGGCAAAAAACAATATTATTTGTCGCTCACTGTCTGACAGTTCTCCTCTCCCATGCGACCATCGCAGTTTCTGAAAAAACAAAAAAACAAATAGGGCACGCTCTATGGCTACAGAATAAAATTCATGTAGTAAGAAATGGCATCGCGCAGTCTCGCTACCTAGAAAAAGAAGCGGCACGAACATACTTTGCGTCAAAAGATGGCGTCCTTACCAACCGATTCCAAAAAGAAAAAAATCTGCTGTGGATAGGCGCAATTTCAGAACTGCACAAAACAAAAGGACTTATATATGCCTTTGAGGCGATAAAAAATTTACGAGAAATAGGAAAACGCAATATTGTTTTCCTTGTATGCGGAGAAGGCGAAGAAAAAGAAAGGCTTACAAAAGCGATAAAAAGATTTGGGCTTAAAAACCACGTGTTTCTTTTGGGTTTTGTTGAGAATGCATCACGGCACATGAAAGCATTTGATATATTCCTCTTACCGTCAATTTCAGAAGGTCTGCCGTACACGATACTTGAAGCTGGATATGCTGAACTGCCAGTAATTGCAAGCGCTGTCGGCGGCATACCGGAAATAATTGAAGACAAAAAAAGTGGGCTTTTGGTGAAACCTAAAAATAGTGCGGATATCAGCGCGGCGCTTGATGTGCTACTACAAGGTGGCGACCTGCGCTTAAAATTTGGAAAAAATCTTTTTACCCGTGTTCAGCAGCAATTCTCTTTTGAAACCATGCGAAACAAAACGCTCAGTTTGTATAAATATAGGCCCCTGCGCCAAGAACGCAGGGTAATCGGATGAATTCCCCGCTGCGCTCATCCTGATGCGCGGCAAGACCGCGCGGTATTAGACCTATAATTT
>CAYZKP010000065.1:0-4814 GCA_964479245.1 uncultured Candidatus Saccharibacteria bacterium
AAAAATTTACTGTTTTAAAAGTGGATTTTGACCCTGTGCGCTCAGAGGGCGAAATACGCTACAACGCCGAAATTAAACTCCATCGAGATATTAGAAATTTCAAAGGCACAGAAGAACTTGCGCGCGCCTATCTTACTTCGCGACTCATCAATGAACTAGATTACGACTCTCGTTATATTGAACTTGAAAAAGAATACAATATTGGACGACCAAAAGTAAAAAAAGCCCGCATTGATTTACTTTTGCGAGAAAAAACTGGTGAGATCGATTTCTTCGTTGAAGTGAAGGCCACGGAAAAATGGGAGGCTGATCAGCAATATATTGAAGGACAATTATTTCAACTTGCCAAACTTGAAACTAGCCCAATTAAGTACCTTGTCTATTACACGACAGACGAAAAAGCCGGCTCATTTTCTGATAAGGCGATTATTATTGATTACAAAAAATTCAATTCATTTGAAACGTGGGACGAGGCAGGTCGTCCGTCCGTAGGTGATGAACTTACTGCAAAATACGGCAAGCCACGTAAAGCACCGCTCATAAAAGGCACAAAAAACGATCTTCAAAAAACGCTCTCTGGCGAGGAATTGATTGCGTTACAGAAAAATCTCCACAATGTGCTTTGGGGCGGCGGCGGCACAGACGACAACGAAATTTTCTCGTCGCTCGTTAATATTATTTTGACAAAAATTCAAGACGAAGGCGCAACGGAAGTGGGTAAAGAATACCAGTTTCAGGTATTTGCCTATGGTAAAGACGAAAGCGAGTTAGAAAGCGCCGAAACTGTTTTTGAGCGTATCAATAAAATTTATCGCAAAGCTCTTGAACAGAAACTTAATCTTTCAAAGCAGGAAACCGAAAATGCCAATATTATTGATCGCCGGAAGTTTGGTCTAAATAAACTGCTCTATACTATTCAACAACTAGAACGCATTTCTTTTGTTGAGGGTCGTAATAATTTTGATGGGAAAGACATTCTTGGCAACTTCTTTGAAGGTATTATTCGCGACGGATTCAAACAGACAAAGGGACAATTTTTCACACCAACAAATATAATTCGTTTTATCATCTATTCTTTGCGCCTTGATGACTTGGCATTAGATATGCTCAATAATGAGCGAAAACTACCCCATGTCATTGACCCGTCCGTTGGCTCTGGAAACTTCTTGATTGAAACGATGAAAATTATTACTCGCACCGTCAAGTACGAGCGCAAAGATAATTTGAAGAAAAACGATATTATTCAAAACCGTTTTGATGAATTGTTTATGCCAGACTATCGCGAGAACAAATGGGCGCGCGAGTATCTCTATGGTCTTGATATCAATTTCAATCTCGGAACGGCAACGAAGGTAAATATGATTTTGCATGGAGACGGCTCAACCAATATCTTTGTCGGCGAACGCAAGGGCGACGGCCTTTTGCCATTCCGTTTTTATATCAAAGAAACTGAACCCAACCATCTCAATAAGTCCTTTGATGATCCGCTTTACAACGACTTTGAAGTAAACGGCAACTTTGATGTTGTTGTGAGCAATCCGCCGTTCTCTGTTGATTTAGACAAAGAAACAAAAAGATTTGTGGACCAAGAATTTCTTTTTGGCAATAAAAAGAATTCAGAAAATCTTTTTATTGAACGTTGGTATCAGCTCTTAAAGCCGGGCGGACGACTTGGAGTAGTTTTGCCCGAAAGCATCTATGACACGACGGAAAATAAATATATCCGCCTATTTCTTTACAAATACTTTTGGATAAAAGCAGTTGTTAGTTTGCCGCAAATAACTTTTGAGCCATATACGTCAACGAAGACCAGTTTACTATTCGCTAAAAAGAAAACGTCGGAAGAAGTGAAAGAATGGAACAATCTTTGGGCAAAATACGCCAAAGAATTCCGCGATCTCAAAACTCGTGTAGAAAACTATGTTGATGTCTATGTGAACGGCAAAGACAAAGCAAAACTACCTTCAGTCAAAGATCATGCCGAAAAAGAAATCCGTACAAACATTGATCGATATTTGAGAGATTTTATTGAACAGGAAGACAAAAAACTCAAGATAAAAGAATTACTCTCAAAATACGGTGAAGAAATTACTAACCTCGGCGCAAAGGCAAGCCTCAACGATGAATGGGTCAATGAATGGTGGGTATTTGAAGAAGTATCAAAAGAGCTGGATTATCCGATCTTTATGTCGGCGGCCGAAAATGTCGGCTATAAGCGCACGAAACGTGGCGAGCGACCAATGCCGAACGATCTCTTTGAGGAAGTTGGCGGCAAAATTGATCTCTCTGACCGAAAAGATAAAATTTTGAATTTATTACGAAAAACAGTGACATGGTAAAGGTTTTGACAACAAATCTGAGCGACGTGAGCAAGCACCTTTATGAGAGGTTTGATTTTAAGTACTTCAATGCCAAAAAAATAAGTACAACGTTACAGTATCCAGCCGCAAAAGCAAAACATATTTTTGAGATTATCAATGGGATATCAGTTGATACGGAAGCGTATACGGAAAATCAAACCAGTAAGCCGTTTATCAGAATTGCAGAACTGTCCTATCGGTTCGAGATAGATGATTCGAAAGTTATCTATTTAGATGACGATTATGAAATTCCCTCAAAAAATGTTTTACAAGAAGATGATTTTATATTAGCTACAATTGGAGCAACACTTGGAAAAATAAGTATCGCAGGAAGCTACAAAGGTGGAATATCTTCTAACAATACCTCCATTCTTCGAGTAAAAAGAGAATGGCAAGATAAATTTGAAATACTGTTTCTAAAATATCTACTCCAAAGTGATTTCCTGCGAGAACAATTTTTAGGGTACGCTTCTCAAAAAGCACAGCCGAATTTGCAAAGTTATGATCTTGAAAACATCACTATCCCTTTAATACCAATTAAAGAACAGAAAAAAGTCGTTCCCGAAATTGAAAAGATAGAAAAAGAAATAAAGCGACTCAAGTTAAAGTTCCGTAAACCACAAGAAATTATTGACGAAGTTTTTGCAGAAGAATTTGGCTACGATCTTAAAATACTCACACAAGCAAGGCAAGAAAAAGTTATTGCGGCAAACTTTAGCGACTACGGTAAGCGCGAAGATTTGCGTTTCGGCTTTCGTTTTCATAATGCCGCCGGACGAACCGCGCTCAAAATTCTTCAGGGATTTACACAAAAAAGAATCCGAGATTTTTTGGGTGAACCAATCAAGCTTGGCGCAGGCATTTCGCCAAAGTTTTACGACGATGAAAATGGTGAGGCCTATTATCTGACAATGGCAACCATTAAAAATTGGCAATTTGAGATAGAAGAAGCCAAGAAAGTATTAGAAGAGTACTGGGAGAGCGAAAAAAAGAAAAATAGCGTTCTAAAAAATGATGTGATTATTGCTCGTTCTGGCGAAGGGACAATCGGAAAGGTGGCGATTATTGACAATGATGAGAATGAGGCAATTTTTTGTGACTTTACAATGCGCGTGCGGTTTGCAAATTACAATCCACATTTCGCTTATTACTATTTTCGCACAGCACCATTTCAAACACTTATTGAGAGCAACAAAAAAGGACTCGGCAATAATACCAACATTTTTCCAAGCCAAATTAGGGATTTTCCTTTGCCAGATATTTCGCTCGCACGACAAGATCAGATTGTTTCAAAAATGAGAAGCCAGCTTGAAGCGCAGGAAGATAAACGCGCAGGGATTGAGCAGAGACGCGGAGAAATAGAAAAAATTATTGGAAAAGTTTTAGAAAAATAGTCTATGAACACATTTAAGCAAGCCGCAATTGAAATATTGAAAAAAGCAGGAAAACCCTTGCACTATGCCGAGATTACTCGGCTTGCTTTGGAGTCCGGCGTGTTAGAAACCGAAGGAGCAACACCGGAAGCCACGATGAATGCTCAAATCGTGATGGATATTAAAAACAAGGGCGAGGGAGCAGATTTTATTAAGACCACACCCGGAAATTTCGCGCTCAACTCAAACAAAAAAGCAATTAAGCAAACTCCAAAAATTATTGAAGCGGAAAAGGAAGAGGAAGAAAAGATAATCATTGAGGGTGGATTTACCGGAAAAGGTGGCGAGTATCTTGTTTGCAGCGAATTACTTTTTCGTGGCTTTAACGCAAGTATAATGAGTGTGGATGTGGGAATGGATATTGTGGCAGTCAGGGGAAATCAATTATTTGGCATACAGGTCAAAACTTCAAATCTTAATAGTTTTGACACATATGTCTTTGATATTCGTAAAGTATCGTTTGAAAGGCATAGCAACGGAAATGTATATTATATTTTTGTTTTACATGGAGAAAAACAGAATCATTTTTTGATCTTGCCATTTCACGAAATGGAGCGAAAAGTTCACGAAAAAGCAATTTTAGAAGTCGGTCATGGCAAACGATATCGCGTAAATATTAAATTTCGAGATGACAAGGTGTATCTCGGAAACATGGATCACGAGATGGGATATTTTTTAAATAATTGGGGTTTGATAAAATAAATTCAACCTATGATCAGAGGTGTAAACGAAAAGACAAAAGAGCAGTTGTTGGAGGAATTTGCACAACATACAAGTCACAACACATTGGAGGGTGAGCAATACACCGCCGCGATTATTGTGAAATCAGCAGCAGACATTGGAACGAGCGCAAATGAGATTAAAAAATCGGTAGATGAATTTAGGACATCAGTCGTGGAGATTGGAAAAAGTTCAGACCGCCTTTCTCGGAGAGTTTTTTGGCTTAACGTTGTTCTTACCGTCGCCACTTTAGTTGGTGCTATAGCAACAGTTGCGTTAATTTTTAAATAAGATCGGAAGA
>CAYZKP010000066.1:0-4797 GCA_964479245.1 uncultured Candidatus Saccharibacteria bacterium
AACTATTTATTGTCGGAAAAGAACAGAAATTAAGTCTTCTTTCTAAACTGCTCTCGGATTATCACGGCTCAACACTTGTATTTACTAAGACGAAACATGGCGCAAAAAAAATTACAAGACAGCTTAAGGTAGGAGGTGTTGCGGCGGCTGAAATTCATTCAAACAGATCGCTTGGCCAGCGACGCGAGGCGCTTGAAGGTTTTAAGTCTGGAAAATATCGAGTCCTTATTGCGACCGACATTGCCTCTCGCGGTATTGATGTTGTCGGTATTGAACTCGTCATTAATTATGATTTACCAAGTACTTCGCATGACTACGTGCATCGGATCGGGCGCACCGCTCGCGCGGGCAAGGGAGGGCACGCAATTACTTTTGCGATGCCGGGGGATGAACGGGATATCCGCGCGATAGAGAGATTGACCGGAAAAAAATTACCAATATCAAAACTTCCGGAAGGACTGCCGCATGTTGCTTTTCATCGTGAACCACAGGGAGTAACGCGCTCCTTTAGGCATTTTAAACATTCTCGACATGATGGTGGCGGCTCGCGTTTTAAATCTCGTGGACGATCGAGACCAAGCTTTCGCAGATAACACTTAATGTTAAGAAATCTTACTGCCACAAGCAAGTCAGTGTCTTTTCTTATTTTAAAGCAGAAAGATGGTACAATATAGGTCCTTGGAGCAAGAGCTCTATGGTAATGAATAAATTTTCTCATTTCGGCCGAGCGCAGGAATTATATGATTTTCATATATTATGTCTTCGCTCGGACGAAATGTGAGCAAGCTCACACCTCGCTCCTCGCTAGCCGTAATAAAAATCACCAGAAAAATTTTGCATTTATGAAGCACTATTTTTCAAATCACGAGATTGCGAATATTTTGTTTGAAATGGCGGCACTGTATGAAATGGACGGCGTGCCGTTTAAGCCGCGCGCGTACAGAAGCGCGGCGCAGACAATTGAATCAATGTCAGGGCATATCGCTGATCTTTTTAAGCGTGGCGGTGAGAAGGCGCTTGATGGGCTTCCCGGGATAGGAGTCGGGATCGCACGCCATATTAAAGAATTGTTTACTAGGGGGCATTTTAAGGAGTATGAGGCGATGAAAAAGAAAATTCCCGTTGATATTTTAGCGCTTACCGCGCTTGAAGGCGTTGGTCCGCGCACGGTAAAAATACTCTGGCAAAAACTAAAGATTAAAACCGTTGATGATTTGGAGCGCGCGGTGAAAGCAGGGAAACTTTTAAGGCTTCCACACTTCGGTGCGCGTTCGCAGAAAAAAATTCTCAAAAGTATCGGCTTTCAACGCGAGTCAGGAAAACGATTTCCACTTCGGCGTATTTTGCCCGAAGCGGAGCGTCTTAAAAATATAATTGCGGATTTTCCGGAGATTCGGCGAGTTGAGGTTGCGGGCTCAATACGGCGTCGTAAGGAAACGGTGGGGGATATTGATATTCTTGCCGTCTCAAAGCACCCCGAAAAAGTAATGAAGCGGTTTGTAAAACTTCCTGTAGTTGCGTATGTATACGGAAGCGGTCCGACAAAAACAAACGTGCGTTTGTCATCTGGCATTGATGCGGATTTGCGCGTTGTCCCTGCATCATCATGGGGTGCCGCACTCAATTATTTTACCGGTTCAAAAGCCCATAATGTTGCTTTGCGTGCCATTGCTGTAAAAAGGGGATGGAAATTAAACGAGTACGGGCTATTTAAGGGGAAAAAACAAATTGCGGGCAAAACGGAAAAAGATTTATATGAAGCACTTGGTCTTTCATACGTAGAGCCGGAGATGCGCGAAGGCGTAGGAGAAATAGCCGCCGCAGTAAAAAATGGGCGGCGGGCTCATGCTGTTTTAAGAATGAATGTTAAATAGAAAAAAGTGCGGGCATTAAACCTATTTTTATACACAGGCTGTATGGTTGTACCAATGTATAAGCGATATACTTATATATATGATGAATTATGGAATGTGGGGCAGTGGACTCTGGGGGCTTTTAGGCGGAATGAGCACGATTGCGTTTCTTACGTGGCTCATTCTATTTATTGACCTTGTGCTTCTCGGGGTCTGGCTCTGGAAACAAATTGATAAAAAGAGGTAATTGCCCCAAAATCTGTGCTTGAATCTTTTAAACCTTGAAACAGGTTATTGTAGTTATGCATACTGTTGTTACTTCTCTTTTAAAAAATCAGCTGGTACAGAATTGCATCTCTTTTGCGGAAAGGTATGAACGCCATGTCGGTATTGCCGCCCTTATTGGTGGTTTTATTTTTGACACGCTTACATTAGGCGGACCCGATGAAATTTTTGGCACGATTGTTTTGGGGGTGTATATTGTCGCTTCAGCACTATCTATTCTCGCACTGTCTTTTTTTGGAAGAGAGAAACAGGCTGTGCCGCTGTATCTTTTATTGGTGCTCCAGTTTTGTTTTGGAAACCTCGCGGGGGGACTTCTTGTCCTCTATGGACAGAGCGGCACATTTGAAGGTAGCTTTCTCTTTTTCGCAGTCTTCGGGACGTTTGTATTAGCAAACGAATTTCTCCGTAAAAAATATACCATTCTCAATTTTCACATCGGTGCGTGGTTTTTTCTCTCTCTCGCGTATGCCGCGCTCGTTGTACCAGTTTTACTCAAACAGATGGGGGATGGGATTTTTATTGGAAGCGTGTTTTTTGCGGGGGCTGCTGTCTCGTTGCTTATGTTTCTGATGTATCTCGTTTCACCTGCGGGATTTGTTGGCGTCAAAAAAAATGTTGGCATGACGCTTCTAGGAGTGGGCGTATTATTTATCGGATTATATTTTTATAACGTGATTCCTCCGGTGCCGCTTTCCCTTAATCACATTGGGATTTTTCATTCAATAACACGCACAGGAGATGGGTATGCGGTAGCATTTGAAAAACCGAAGTGGTACGAATTTTTTAGATTAACGAATAGCACATTTACCGCTACCAGAGAGGGGCTGGCGTATTGTTTTAGTTCAGTTCGCGCTCCTGTTGGGCTTTCCGCCGCAATTTATCATCGGTGGGAGAAATACAACGACACGAGTGAGGCATGGCACACGAGAAGTCTTATCTCTTTTCCCATAACCGGCGGTCGCAGTACCGGGTATCGTGGTTATACCATCAAAGGACAGCTAGAGCCTGGAGTATGGCGCTGCAGTGTGGAGACAGGCCGCGGTGCGCTTGTTGGCAGGACTACATTTACAGTTATAGAAGGGGAGAGGAAGCCGCTTTCAAATATTACGTTGTAATATAAATGTATGATTAAAAAAATTAAAGGGAAATATGTCGTGATGTCGGAGACCACAGGCAGGAAATTCGGCACATACAATACGCTTAGGGAAGCAAAAATTCGCTTGCGGCAAATTGAATTCTTTAAACATCGGGACAAAAAATTTTAGATTTCATCGCACAATACTCGCGCTTGCACTCGCTCTCGCGCTTACAAGCGTGATGTATTTTGTTCATTCGTGGATAATTACCGACCCATTTACTTACACAACTAACATTGGTTTTTGGGATTTATTCAATTAGTTTATTTAAAAACCTCACGTTCGTGAGGTTTCTACATTACTCGCAAAAATCTTGTTCGAGTAAATTTATGATAGTAACAATGTCCATGCTTTTATGGAAAAGCGTTTTCGGCTGAACCCAGCCGTTTTCGTGCTCATGTTCAAGCATCGTGCGTACTCGCGCTTCCGCGAGGGTTGGGTTATGGTCGTTAAGGATTCCCCACATGTTGCTACCGCTTTATTGGAATGCTGTTTTTGTAATAGCACATAGAATCTCAACAGGGAATTGACGGAGCACCCGCATGTGTTGTATGTTTTTTGGAGCAATGACCCATATAGATTAGAGGCATGGATATGAAATACAAAAAGGTATCGTTGGGTAGAATGGCTGTTTTTTTGCTACCGTCACTCAAACTTAAATCACGAGATAAAAACGGTATAACTATTGAAGAAAAGATACATCAATTTTTGCTTGCACATTTTTCAGGGTACACCGCTAGTTCTGGAACTATTTTTGGATTTTGGAAAGAGGGCAATAAGAAGCGAGAACTTTATGGGGAGCACAAAGAATACAAAGTTTCATTTGTTGGGAAAGAACGAATTCCTATTTTAGAAAATTTTCTCGCACGCATTGCACGAGAAACGGGGGAACAGTGTATTTATCTGGAAACTGGCGAAGACGCGTGGCTTATATACCCTAATGCACATATGCAAGGGGAAAAGACATCAACTTGAAACGATGTTCGGATTACCGTTAAGTAATCCGATTTTTTTGTTATAATTTTTTATATGACCCACAAAAGATATATTTTCGTTTTCTTTATTGTTGTTGCTGTGCTATTTATATTTTTTAAAAATGATGTGTTTGCTCCGGGACGTGCCGAATTAACAAAAAACAATTTAATTCGGGTGGAAAGTCCGAAGCCCGATGAAGTGATAAAAAGTCCGCTTGCTATCATGGGGGAGGCGCGTGGAAATTGGTTTTTTGAAGCAAGTTTTCCCGTTGTGTTAACAGATTGGGACGGAAAAATTATTGCGGAACATTATGCTACCGCACTTGATGACTGGATGACGACAGAATTCGTTCCGTTTAAAGCAGAATTGCAATTTGAAAACCCCAGCTTCGATGCTGATTTTAGTAAACGCGGAACACTTATTCTTAAAAAAGACAATCCATCAGGATTGCCGGAGTACGATGACGCGATTGAAATACCCGTACGGTTTAAATAACGGCGATCTCGGTTAAACCATTTTGTTAATTTGTGTGAGCGTTGAGTCTCGTG
>CAYZKP010000067.1:0-2658 GCA_964479245.1 uncultured Candidatus Saccharibacteria bacterium
GTGGAGTGTGATGTATGTGGGGGTAAGCGGTTCACAAAGGAAACGCTTGAAATTAAATATAAAAGAAAAAATATTTATGATGTGCTCAACATGACGATTGAAGAGGCACTGTCTTTTTTTGAAGATATTCCTCAAATATCTGATCGCTTAAAAACATTGAACGATGTAGGGCTCGGATATCTTGAACTTGGGCAATCGGCAACAACGCTTTCAGGTGGTGAGGCGCAGAGGGTTAAAATTTCTTCAGAGCTCTATCGTCCGCATTTACAAAAGACGATCTACCTTTTAGATGAGCCGACCGTCGGACTTCATTATGAAGATGTTAAAAAATTAATTGAAATTTTAAACAGGCTTGTCGTCGCAGGGAACACGGTTGTCGTGATTGAACACAATATGGATATTATTAAAAACGCCGATTATGTGATTGACTTTGGTCCCGAGGGAGGACACAAAGGAGGAAGAATTGTCGCAAAGGGAACGCCTGAAGAAATTGCTCAAAATAAAAATTCCGCAACAGGAAAATATTTGAAACGAGTATTGTAATAAAAAAGGTGGGCGAACCGAAGTTCGCCCGAGTTTCCGTCGCGCGTTGGGGGGAGGTAAGGAGGGAGGGATCAGCGCGACGGCGTTCTTAATCATATTCTTTTCATAAAATCATGTCAAGTTTTTTGAGGAAAGTGAAAATGTTTCCCGATACGCCCGGGGTATATTTGTTTTTGAGTAAGAACAGAAAGATTTTATATATTGGCAGAGCGACGTCTCTCAAAGACCGAGTTAAAAGTTATTTCAATAAAGATATTGCCGAGACACGCGGACCGCTTATAGAAAAAATGCTTAGTGAAGCTCGCGATACTACATATATAAAAACAGACTCTGTGCTTGAGGCATTAATTCTTGAGGCACATTTAATAAAAAAACATCAGCCGCTATATAACACCAAAGAAAAAAGCGACAAGAGTTTTAATTATGTGGTCATTACGGATGAAGATTTTCCTCGCGTTCTTCTTATTCGCGGCAAAGAACTAATTCTAAACTCTAAACTCTATACCCTAATGGCTAGCTTTGGTCCCTTTCCTCACGGCAGTCTTCTCCGTGAAGCGCTTAAAATCGTTCGCAAAATTTTTCCGTTTCGCGACACCTGCATCCCCACACAACATTCTCACATTCTTGAGAATGTGAGAATGTTGTTGTCCAAGAATAAAAAAGAAGCGAAGCCATGTTTTAATCGACAAATTGGTTTGTGTCCCGGAGTGTGCACGGGAGAGATTTCAAAACAAGAATACCGAAAAAGAATTAAAAATATAATACTTTTATTTGAAGGCAAAAAACATCTTTTGATTAAAAAACTTGAACGAGAAATGAAAGAAACCGCACGCAAAAAAGAATTTGAAAAAGCGGGGGAGATAAAACGAACGCTTTTCGCGCTCAAACATATTCAAGATATTTCCCTCATTAAACCTACAACCTATAATCTACAACCTACAACCTACAAAATTGAAGGATATGATGTGGCGCATTTGTCGGGAACTAATTCTGCTGGAGTTATGACTGTTATTGAGAATGGGGAAATGCAAACGAACGAATATCGCAAATTTAATATCAAGAACGAAAAAAGGGGAAGTGATACGCATGCACTTGCCGAAATTTTAGATCGTCGGCTCGGACATAATGAATGGTCTTTACCAAAACTTATCGTAGTTGACGGAGGGAAAGCGCAGATGAATACCGCTCTACGCGTTTTGAACAAATACGGAATACAGATTCCTGTTGTTGGGGTGTTGAAAGATGAACATCATCGCCCTAAAAATATTTTGGGGCCCAAAAACTTAATACAAACCCACGAAAAGGAGATTTTGCTCGCAAACAGTGAAGCACACAGATTTGCAATCCAATTCCATAAAAAGAAAAGACGTATTGTTTAGAAAATTTTTGGCGCTCCTAAAACCTCCTTTGTTTTCAAGGTATTTTAAAAAAAGCTTGACAAAAAACATTATTTAGTATATACTTATTTTAGGTTTTCAAATCCTTTGGTTGCGCGCGCAACTGGAGGTCAGGTCAGGAAAGAGGGTGTGGTGGCAGACGTGTCATTAACTCCTCTCAGAGCTAAAGCCCGCTTAGGGTCACCTGTCTTGGATTCTGGAGAGGCAACTTTCAAGGGTCCCGGAGGAAAGCTCTTTACAGTTTTTTACGCCAAAAAAGGCAGCAGGTAAAAGCCTTCGGGCATCCTGCGCCACCGCCTTCTGCGACCACCGGAAGGCGAAGAGGACCCATGCGTTTGCACTGTTTGTGCGGCCTGGGTCCTGTTTTTTTATGTTAGACAACTTGAATTTTTTTAAACGATATAATACTCTTGTTTCAGATTAACTAGGGATAGTCCAAGGGGAGAGTAAAAATGAGTCAACGCTCATTTCTTAGCGGAGCATCTGCCAAAATCACCCTTACTGTAAATTCACAAAGAGGTCGCAAAGAAGACCAAGATTGTATTGAATGGATGATACAACGTCTTTGGGAAGGATGCTTAAAGGCGCTTGGAGATTTGGGGTGCGCTGCCCAGTATGTTTCAGTCATAGACATAGTTTTTCCCGAACACGATGGAACAGTATATGTATGGCCCTCGGTATATGTTGTTCTTTCTGTGCCTGACGCAAACGGAAAACA
>CAYZKP010000067.1:2668-4794 GCA_964479245.1 uncultured Candidatus Saccharibacteria bacterium
GAATTATATCCAATCATGATGAAATTTGAATCATACTGGGCTGATCGTTGTGGCGAATTGCCGAGAGTCTCAAAAGAGAGCGTGTCAAAAGAAATTGTTGAAAGAGTTCGGCACAGGCTTCATGAGCACGGACTGATTCTAGAGGCTACTGCTCACAAAATACTCAAGGCGGCAGTGCTAAAATCTTAATACAAACAAAAACCACGGGGTTGCCGTGGATTTTTCTTTTATTTATATAGATTCTAATCTAAATCGTGCGCTCATGTGTCGTAAGGGTTTTTCTCTTCCATGTATTGGAATCGCTCGCGGAATTTGGTCTTTTCTATCAAACAATCCTCTAATGCAATCAGCGGCATATTTTAAATCTTGTTCCTCATATTTCAGACGGGGGACCGCGCATCGCACAAGGTTTCTACCGCTGAATTCTTCTTTTCCTGTCGCTTTATTCCATTTTCCAAACGCAAACGCGCCAAGTTCACATGCGCGCACTCCTTTTAAGAGAAGGAGCGCGGTCAAAGCGATTCCTCCAAAATCATCGCGCTTCATCTTTGTTCCCTCAAAAAATTTATCAACATCAATGTAGATAGCATGCCCGCCAAACGGCTGAATCACTGGTATTCCTGCACGAGCAAGTTCCATACCGAACGTCTCTACCTGATGAATACGCCCGTCAAGATATTCCTTTTTTATAACCTGTTGAAGTCCCACGGAGATTGAAGCCATATCCATAAGTGTCATACCGCCTTGTTTATCATTTCCTTCAATTACTTGTTGCTGGCTTCGGAGGTTCTCTAGCAGGGAAGGATATTGCAGAGCGAGCAGTGACTTTTTTCTTATCGCAAGCGCGCCGCCCATGTGTGATAAACCATCTTTCTTGAATGAAATAGTAAATCCGTCACAGAGAGAAAACATTTCATGCGCGATCTCTTGAATGGTTTTATCTTTATATTCCGGTTCGTATTGTTTAATAAACCACGCATTTTCAGCAAAACGGCACGCGTCAAGAAAAAAAGATTTGCGATACGCGCTACACCACTCGCGTATCGTTTTTAAATTCTTGAGCGATACCGCAAGTCCTCCAATTCGGTTATTCGTGATTGTGGCGTAAACAAGTGGAATTCGTGCCTCGTACATCATCAGTGCTTTTTGAAGACCCGCAATGCTCATATTTCCTTGAAACAATTCATTTCCTTTTATTTCATCATCTCGAACTAGTACGTCGCGTGCGACAATCTTATTTGTTTCAATATTTGCTCGTGTCGTGTCAAAGTGTCCGTTGCTCGGGATAATTGATCTCTCCGGCAGTATTTTCCCTAATTGCAAAAAAAGCGCGTGCTCCGCCGCTCGTCCTTGATGGCAGAGATAGATTTCCCATTCTTCTGTATCTATACCAAAGATTTCTTTCAATGTTGCTATTAAAGTTTCATATGCTTCGGGATTTCCGTACGCCTCTTTGCCGAGTGAAGCAACCATCGCTCCAAGTTGTTCCGGGGTTATTGTAGTTGTGCCGGAATCTGACAGGAGATCTACCAAAAGAGCGTTTGCGGGAAAATTAAAAACATTAAAACCGCTTTTTTGGGCCAATTTCCATTGTTTGTCTATAGTAATATCGGGATTTTTATGAAATGTAATGAGGGCATTGTTATATGCTCGGGGATGAGTAGATGTTTCAAATGTACAAACTGGGGGCGCAAATTCAAGGGTCACTGGAGTATCCTCAAGGTCTCTTTTCTAGTGAGAAAGTCTAAACCTTTTTTTCTGCTTGTCAAAGGTACGTATCGCAGGAAATTTTAAATTGTATGCGCGCATATAATTGGTTCGTTCGGTCGAAGAGAAAACAAGTTTTCTCTTCTTCCTCACTGCCAATTAGAGTACAATAATACTAATGGATAAGATTACTGTCGGCGTGTTGCGCGGAGGGCCATCAAGCGAATACGAGGTGTCGCTTAATAGCGGTGCTTCGGTCTTGAAACATCTTCCCAAACGCTACAAAAAGCTTGATGTTTTGATTGATAAAAAAGGGCATTGGTATGCCGGCGGTGTTCAGGTTTCTCCCGAACAGCTTGCTCGTAAAATTGATGTCGCATTTAACGCGCTTCACGGATATTACGGAGAAGATGGAAAAG
>CAYZKP010000068.1:0-1619 GCA_964479245.1 uncultured Candidatus Saccharibacteria bacterium
TCAAAAAACGGCAATGCGTGTTGCAGAAGCCCGTGGCACAATTATTTTTTTGGCGCACAAATTAGGACTTGCTGTTTTTGAATATACTCCCTTGCAAGTAAAAATGGCGATAACCGGATATGGACACGCAACAAAAAACCAAATCGCTACAATGATTCCTCGCCTCATTTACCTTGAAAAAACAAAAAAAAGGCTTGACGATGAGATAGACGCGATCGCGATTGGCTTGACACATTGTGCATTTTTTAGGCCTGTGGAAAAGTAATGAACGTTGGGTATGGACAAAATAAAATGATTTGATACAACTATGTAAATCGCAATTATATGCGAATAAATGGTCATTATAAATTGATTATTATTAGCTTTAACACATACGCAATGCAAGACGAATTTAACGTCGTAAGCGACGAGCTTGATGAGGAGGAAGAAGGGGGCGAAGAACGTGAGACAAGTAAGGATGACGAGGACGAGGACGCAGAATAACTACACAAAACTCCCCGCTTTAGGCGGGGAGTTTTGTTACGAGGAACTTATTTCAATTTTCAAGAACTTTCGTTTCCCTATTTTTATATTAAGCGGCTCTATAATCTTAAATTGGGGATCATTTATTTTTGCGCCATTTGCCACATTAAGCACGGCTCCCGCGGCAAGCAACCTTCGGAATTCGGAGTTTGAAGAAACAACTCCTGCTTTTACAAGCACTTCTTGGAGTACGGCGCCCTTGGCAACAGAAATGGCGAGGGCATCATTTGGAAATTCTTTTTTTTGAAATGTCTCTACAAATTGCTTTTCTGCCGCAAGCGCTTTGTTTTTTCCGTGATACAAAGAAACAATTTCGCGCGCAAGTTCCATTTTGATGTCCCGCGGATTTTTCCCTTCGGAAATCTCGCGCGAAATCCGCTCTATATCTTCCCGCAACACAAGTGTGCAGTCAGTAAAAACTTGTATGATCGTAGAATCTGGAAGCGCCATTATCTTTCCATACATGAGGGCGGGTTGATCAGAGAGCCCAACAAAATTGCCTTCGCTTTTACTCATGAGTTTCCTGCCAGTTTTCTTGTTTTCAAGAAGCGCCGTTGCGATAACAAATTTTTCTTTATTGTTGTACTTTCTCTGTAATATCCGCCCGGCAAGCATATTAAAAATTTGGTCAGAACCACCTATCTCAACATCAACATCCATGGCAACGCTGTCATATCCTTGCATGAGAGGATAGAGAAATTCGTGTAAATACACGGGGCTCCCTTTTTGTATCCGTTTTTCGCACATGTCTCGTTCAATCATGTGTTGTACCGTAAAAGAGGACGCGAGACGCAGAACATCAGAGAAAGAAAGCTTGGCGAGCCACGCACTGTTTTTCATTATCTGTGCCGGATTATGTTTGTCAGTAAAAGAGAGAATTGGACTTATTTGTTTTTTCCACAAACGCAGATTTTCTGCGACCTCTTCTTTAGAAAGAACTCGCCGTTCACTTTCTCTGCCTGTTGGATCGCCTATAAGCGCGGTAAAGTCACCGAACAATACGATAACCTGGTGTCCCAGTTTCCGTAGCTTTTCAAGCAGAATAAAGTTGGTTGAATGTCCAATATGAAGCTGCGGCCCGGTTGCGTCAGCGCCAA
>CAYZKP010000068.1:1629-4669 GCA_964479245.1 uncultured Candidatus Saccharibacteria bacterium
GGCTAAGGGCTTATCAGTTTATGTGCGCCGCTTTCTGCGCATGCATCCGTCATCTGGTTTTCAGGAAATACCTCTTTCGGGCACAGATCCATTTTCTCTAGACTTGTGGATGGGAAAACCACCGCCTTTCAGTAGAAAAAGGCAGTGGCTTCAGAAAATAGTAAAAGCAAAATTTATTTTACAATAATGTCTTTTGCTACTCAACCTTTGGGTTGGGTAGTTTTTTAATACAAAACTCAATTCTCATAACTCAAAGTTTTTTGACAAAACAAAACAAAACTCTTATGATACGATTGATACATGGCTCGAAAACAGGGGCTTTTTCTTAAAAACATTATTTTTGTTGGTTTGGGAACCGGCTTTCTTGGCGCGGGAATTATTCTCTTGTGGGCAGCCGCCTTGCCAATACCAGATTTGAAAACATTTAATGAGCGACTTATTGTTGAATCAACAAAAATTTATGACCGCACGGGAACTGTGCTTTTGTATGACTTTCATGAAAACACGCGAAGAACAGTTATCCCGTCCGAAAACATTTCATACCATCTTAAAAACGCAACCGTCGCGATTGAGGATGACACATTTTACAAACACTCTGGTGTCAGACCGCTTGCGTTCCTCCGCGCGGTACTTGTAAACCTGCTTGATCTTGAATTTTCACAAGGCGGCTCAACGATAACCCAACAGGTCGTCAAAAACTCTCTGCTTACTCCTGAGAAAAAAATTTCACGCAAGCTTAAAGAGTGGATACTCGCGGTGAAACTTGACGCCGTGCTTTCCAAAAACGACATATTGACTTTGTATCTTAATGAGGCTCCTTATGGAGGCAACGTCTACGGCGTAGAGGACGCAAGTAAAATGTTTTTCGGCAAAGGCGCGGGAGAATTAACACTTGCCGAAGCCGCGTATCTTGCTTCCCTTCCGCAGGCACCTACGTACTATTCTCCGTACGGTAACAATCGAGAAAAATTAGAAGAACGAAAAAATTTTGTATTGAAACGAATGTTTGATTTAGGGTTTATAGAACAAGAGGAATACGAAGGGGCGCTGCAAGAAGCCGTAGCCTTTTTGCCGCGTTAAACATTTGGAATCCGTGCGCCCCATTTTGTATTTTTTATACAAGAATACCTTGAAGAAAAATATGGCGAAGCGGCAGTACAAAAAGGAGGACTCAAAGTAACTACGACTCTTGATGCATTACTTCAAGAAAAGGCAGAAAAAGCCGTTACTGATTTCGGAGAAACAAACGCAAAAAATTACAACGCGCATAATGCCGGGCTTGTGGCAATCAACCCAAAAACGGGAGAAATACTTACGATGGTTGGTTCGCGCGATTATTTTGGGAAAAGCTATCCAGAAGACTGCACTTCCGGCGTAAATTGCCTTTTTGATCCGCAGGTAAACGTTGCGGCTTTAAACCCCGGCAGACAGCCCGGTTCTGCGTTTAAGCCGTTCGTCTATGCGACCGCGTTTGCAAAGGGCTACACCCCGGAAACGGTTGTATTTGATCTTGAAACACAATTTCATACCGGGTGCGACGCCGACGGAGTACCGCTCTATGAAAGCGTCAAGGAGGAAGAATGCTATAAACCAATAAACTATGACGAAAAATTTAGAGGCCCGGTGAAACTCAAAGACGCCCTTGCGCAATCAATCAACGTGCCGGCCGTAAAGGTGCTCTACCTTGCCGGACTTAAAGACTCGCTTAATACGGCAAAAAAAATGGGAATTACGACGCTTGCTGACATCAATCGATATGGTTTGACGCTGGTACTTGGAGGCGGAGAGGTGTCGCTTCTTGAAATGACAAGCGCCTACGGCGTATTCGCAAACGAAGGCGTGCGCGTTCCGTACACAGGAATACTCAAGGTGGAAGATAGAAACGGAAATACGCTTGAAACATTTACCCCACGAGAGGAACGCATTCTTGACGCAAATATTGCGCGAACTATTTCTGACATTCTTTCAAACGAAGAAGCGCGGATACCCGCATTTGGACGCGGCTCTTATTTGTATGTTCCCGGCCATACTGTTGCGGTAAAAACCGGAACCACAAACGACTACAAAGACGCCTGGATTGTCGGCTACACTCCGACTCTTGCGGTCGGCGCATGGGCCGGAAATAACGACAATACGCCTATGGAAAAACGAGTTGCGGGATTTATTGTGGCGCCGCTTTGGAATGAGTTTATGAGAGCGTCGCTTGCTTCAGTGCCTGAGGAACCGTTCAAAAAACCTGAAGTTGCCGCAATAGAAAATCTGAAACCAATTTTAAAGGGCGAGTGGCGCGGTGGTGAAGCATACATCGTTGATAAGATATCTCAAAAATTAGCGACCATCTACACACCCGAGGAAACAAAAGAAGAGCGCGTGATTCCTGATATTCACTCAATTCTCTACTGGGTAGATAAAAACAACCCGCAAGGACCGCGTCCGGAAAAACCGGAAAACGATCCACAGTTTTTGCTTTGGGAAATACCTGTTTTGAAGTGGGTGACATTACAAAACGGTGCGCAAACAACAGGATCAAAACCTACGGAGTATGACACTATTCACAAACCAGAATTTGCGCCCCGTGTAATAATCACTGGCGTGCAAAGTACCACACTATATGATCCGGCGCAAAAAATAACATTCACCGTACAAGGTGTCGGGAAATACGCGATGCAAAAAACAGACGTGTTTATTAACGGCGTATTCTTTAGGTCAGCACAAAAAGCTCCATTTGTGTTTTCATTCGTTCCGAACGACGTACCGAAAATCAAAAAAGAAAACGAGATACGCGTGGTTGTCTATGATTCTGTAATGAACAAAAGAGAGCAAGTTGTAATAATGAAAACACAAACCGAGTAACGCTTACCGAATGTTATTGACGGCAGGCGCAAGACACTGAAGCCGCTTCAAAAGAAGCGGTTTTTTGATAAAAATTTCGTTTTTAACAGTTGGAGAGGCCGAGCAATACACAGTACCTCCTTGTATAGTAACGTCTGATTTTTTAAGCACAACTCCAAACTCTTTTTCAACCGCCTCACAAAAGGCG
>CAYZKP010000069.1:0-4623 GCA_964479245.1 uncultured Candidatus Saccharibacteria bacterium
AAGAGAGGCGATAGGATACGCGCTGGCACAAGCAAAAACGGGAGACACTGTTATTATTACCGGAAAGGGAAGTGAACCCTATATCATGGGCCCAAATGGAACAAAAATTCCATGGAGTGACGCGACGGTAGTGAGAGAAGAGCTAAAAAAACGTAAAGCGTAAAACGCAAAACGTGAACAACAAAATAAAAAAGAAAGTTTGACTTTTGAATTGCAAATTTTGAATCAATGAATTAACGACTTAATTTTGAAACGTTCAACATTGACTCGGGGCTCAAAATTTAGAATTAAAAATTTTTATTTGTTATTTTTTACTTTTCGTTTTTGACTTTTAATTTTATACTTAACACTATGGACCTCTTAAAATTTACTCTTTTTGTTCTCGTGCTTTTGTGGATCGGATGGTTTTTAGTTGGCGGGCCAGAGCGCGGCAAAACCGGACTCCCCTTTTTAAGCCCCCCCGCACCTTTGGGCACCGGTGAAATATACGGACCGTCTACGTTTATTCCCGGAATGTCCCAAACCTCAGGAGAAGGCCCTGCAACTGAAGAAGATAAAAAAACAATTTCAATTTTTGAGGGAAGCTTTTCTATGCAATCCGGCAACGCGCGGGCAACAAATCCGAATGAAGAATATATTGTGATAACCGCCTCGTACAGCAATACCCAACCAGTAAGCATCACCGGCTGGAAATTAAAGAGCGCAACAAGCGAAGCAGAAGTAACGATCGGCAAAGGGGTATATCTCCCCTCCTATGGCGCTATAAATAAAGAAGAATCTGTGTTTCTCAACCCCGGAGATCGCGCAGTTATCAGCACGGGGCGAGCGCCGAATGGTATTTCGTTTCGTCTCAACTCGTGTACGGGTTACTTTGAACAATTTCAAGATTTTACACCGTCACTCCCGCGAGATTGCCCATATCTAGGAGACGAAACATTGCCTGTAAGCGGTCCGGAGCGGCTTGATGAAACCTGTGTTGACTACATAAAAAGCATAGCAACGTGCACCGCGCACGTTGCCGCAATTCCTGTCGGATTAAACCCAGAATGTAATGACTACATCAATAAAAACATTCACTATAATGGTTGTGTTAGTCTGCATAAAAATGATGCCAACTTTTATAAATCGGAGTGGAGGCTATTTTTAAACAGAGACGCAGAGCTCTGGAAACAAAGCAGAGAAACAATTAAACTCCTTGACGCGCAGGGAAAAGTGATAGATTCGGTGTCGTACTAGTTAGAATGTAGAAAGTAGATCGCGGAGCGTAGAAAAAATTGCAAAAAACTTGACAGAATGTGTAGAGATGTGCACAATGAGTTTGGCAAACAACGCGGAGAAACGAGATGTCGGGGGTATTGATTAGTAGTGAAGCATGTCTACAACTTATCGTGCGTGCCGCAAACGGCCATCCCATACCTTATACAAAGGCCATAGATCTTCTTAAGGTTTCTTTCGAGCGCGCAGATTCGGCTAACCCATACCATACTGCTGTTTCGAGTATATGTCGTTTGATAAGCGGCGGATTTTTAAAAAAGGTTGGCATACGGAAACGAGCCATCATTGAGCTTACCACTCAAGCAGAAGAGTTTTTGACAAGTCCGGAAAGAAAACCTTGTGAAGTTAATAAAGACAACGGGGGTGCAAACAGTGTGCCACACCCCGTTTCTCACAAGGTCTCGTCAAATAGCGCGGCAAAATCAATTTCGGAGCAACTTACGAAAATGCAAAAAAACTTTACAGAACTCGTATCTATGAGAGACGAGAAGCGAGATAATCTGAAAATAATCAGCGACATGATACAAGTGTTAGAGACAGAAATTACTCATTTGAGTAAGCAAATTACAGACTCGTCCAATCAAGAATGCGTTCAGGTGAAAGCGCTGCGAAGATTAGCCGCTCTTAAGCAAGAACAAATTAAAAATCTCCGCGCGCAGTTTGACGATGCTCAAAATGCGATCACCGATGACAGTGAGGTCGTTGCCGAGCGCGAAGCACGGCGCTTTATGGAACAGCTCCCCAAAACAATACAATTCGTCCGCGAGATAGAAACATTTGTGGAAAAAATAATGTAGAGAGGACAAAGCCACCAGTAAAACGGTGGTCTTTTTGTTGAAATAGTATTATGAAGCATTATTCACCGGAAAAGAATAATTCCTGCGGCGATGGAAACATTGAGAGACTCTTTCTTCCCCTTCATCGGAATTTCGGCAATGGCATCACATTGTTTTAAAATTGCGAGCGGAAGACCACGCACCTCATTGCCAAACACAAACGCCATTTTTTGCTTTTGGCGTATTTTTTTATAATTTATTGAATGTTTTGATTGCTCAACGCCGATAATAAGGAAGCCTTCTTTTTTTAATTTTTTAAACACGTCGCCAATTCTCAAAATGTGCTCCCATAATACAATATTTTCCGCTCCAAGTGCGGTTTTTTTAATTTCTTTTCTCGCCCTTCCAAATCGGTCCTGCGGAGTAGCTGTGTACCCCGTTAAATATATTTTTAAAACACCGGCCGCCTCCGCTGTTCTAAATATAGAGCCCACGTTATGAATGCTCCTTATGTTATGAAGTATTAAAATTTTTTGTTTTAATTTTTTTACATTCATTTGTAAAAGTAATAATGCCATATTGTAAAAAACTTGACAAATATATAAATGTTATATATGCTACTCATCAGTAAAGCCACAACAACCTGCGAGGACAAAAGGAGAGAACAATGAAACACAATTTTCTCATTTCGGTGACCGTAGCCCCTTACATGCCGTCATCTTTTAGTTCCAACATGATGATGCTTGCTCCGCCGATTTTTAATGTTCTGAATCTTGAGATTGATGATAAAAAAATTAAAGCAGGAGAAACTTTAACTGCAGCTATCACGTCGGGTGTAAGACATGCGGTACAAGAGTTTTGTACATCGCTTTCACACCGCCATGCTTTTTTCCCACTTTCTGTTACAATCACAAAAGTATAACAACTGTAGCAATTTAGGCAGACTCGAGTACCATCTCGGGTCTTTTCAATAAAACTAGAAAAATAAAACGGCAAGTTTTATATTCTAGCCATAAAGAGAATTTGTGTGATATGTTGTATATATGGTCAATATATTTCCAGATTTACTCACCTTTGGGCTTCTTGCGCCTTTTATTATACGACTACTGCTCGGCGCTTACTTTGTTATATGGGGATGGAACACGGCAAGAGAAAAAAATGCTGAACTCGGGGAGCGCGGCATTGCCGGTCTTCCTAAAAAAATAATCGGCGCCATTGGCCTCATCGCGGGGCTCTGTACCATTGTCGGTTTTGGAACACAAATTGCCGCGACCGTGCTTGCCGCGCTTTCCGCGTATTTTGGAAGACAATCAAACAACCGTCTGTCTTTTATATTGCTCTTTGGTATGGCGCTTTCGCTTCTTTTCTCCGGCGCCGGATTTTTAGCTTTTGATCTCCCTTTATAATTTTGTTTCTAAAATAGAGGCTATTGAAATACAATAATTTTGTGTTAATATTTTCAAACACCCGCCCATAGCTCAGCTGGTAGAGCAGCTCCCTTTTAAGGAGAAGGTCCCAGGTTCGATTCCTGGTGGGCGGATTTGTAGCGAAGCAGAAAATCCGCCCAAGCGAGTGAGCTGCTTCGCTCACATCGTGTTACAATAGCAATTGGGAGCAGATAGGGTGGATTGAGCGAGAGTTCTCCAGGACTCTGCGACTCACCACGCTGGACCTATCTGCTCCTTTTTGTTAAACCCAGTACATAAAGTGTTATGTGCCCCGTCCTCAAAAAACACAGCCGTCCTGCTTATAGCGGGACTTTTTTTAAGTTATCCACAACCAATAATTGAATCTTTTTAACGCTACGGTACAATGAGGGTGGACGAGAAATGACTTCGTGAAACAAGAACAGGACGCTTAAGTCCCATAATAAGGTTTCAAATTAAAATGAAGTACCGTTTCTCATCGTTCCATTAGTCACGGAAGTGACTAAACTAAAGCCCGATTGCCGAAATCCGCATCACCATGTGCGGATTTCATTTTGTTTAAATGTTTAATATAAACCGCTCAAGCGCAATATGCATGTCGCAGATGCCACGCCTGCCGTCGTGATACAGCTCCACAAGAGACGCAGAAAGTTTTTCAAGTTCTTCTGTTTTAAAATTAAGCGCGTACCGTTTTGCTTTTTGAAATACAAACGGATGAACCCCCGGATTTTTGTCTTCTTTTTTCGCAAGAAGCATGTTTTTAACTTGTGAAAATAGAATACCGTGGACTATTTCAGGCGCGACGTGTTCGTCCCCCGTGGCGCGGAGAAACAGCGTCCATGCCTTTTTTCGGTTTTTTTCTGCAAAAGCATCTCCCAACGCAAACGCATTAAATGATTTTTGCGAGACGGGCTTTGCGGTGTCTAGTTTCCATATTTTCTGCGCAACGGCAGAAATTTTTTTTAGTGTTGGTGCGCCAATGTCCTGTTCAATACAAATAAAAACGTTTGGAGAATCTGCGATTTCTTTTGCGCGCAGAACTATATACTCGGAAGCCTCGGGGAATGCAAGAAGCTCGCGCAACATAACAATATATTTTTTCTGAAACAATCCCTCGCCTAAACTTAAATCTTCAATGTGTTCTT
>CAYZKP010000070.1:0-4542 GCA_964479245.1 uncultured Candidatus Saccharibacteria bacterium
TTTCGGGCGTTGAACTTGCGTCAAGAAGCCGCAGAGCGGCCCTGTTCATTGAAAAATTCACAATTTCATACGGATATGCATTCACGTTTTGGTACCCGTTAAATCCTTTAGGGTAGTGGGACGGATACACCATGGGTGCAATATAATCAAAATATGGTTCCGCGAATTCAATAACCTGTCCAATATTTAAATCATCCGTGTTGGTGGTACTCATGCCAAACAAATCCGCCGAAAGCACCGCCCCCGTTTCCTTAAGAGCTAGATGAAGATATGAAAAGAATTCTTTCAAAACAGAGGCTTTTCCAAAATTCGAATCCGCGATAACGCGCTCCTCGCTCAATGGATAATAAATATCGCGCATATTGCCATCTGATGGAAATCGCACGTAATCAAAATTAAGTTCATCAAACCCTATCTCGTATGATTTTTTAGACAACAAAACAATATAATCCCAGTACTCCTTAGCGCCCGCATCAATGTAACTGATGCCTTTGTGATCTTTCCAAATTGTTTTATCGCTCTCTTTTTGAACTGCAAGATCTACCCGCTTTTTCGCAAAAAATGGATCTTGAAAGACCGTAATCCGCCCAATGACGTAAATTTGTTTTTCGTGAAGAGCGGCAATAAACTCCTTCATGTCCGCGACACGGCACGTAATGCCGACTGCTTCATTGAGTTTTGGAACATCGGTGTAAAACGCAATATTCCCGCTGTAATCTTTTATATCTATCACCACTGCGTTTAATTCCGTCTCGTCAATAAGTGAAACAAGCCGCTTGCGTAAATTTGACGTACCCGCAACACAGCTCGTCATATAAATTGCACGCAAGGGTTTTGGGGTCTTGAGATGGACAACGGGAGGTTTTTCCTCTTGCAGAGCACTTTGAGAAACGGCGGCAGATTCCTTATTTCCGTCTGACTCATAGGTCGTTTTCAAAAAAAACGGAATGCCGATAGCAATAAAAGCGGCGCAGAAAAAAAGACCAGCGCTTATATACACGTATTTCCTCCACGAAAGGAGCCGGCCCTGTTTATATGTGCTCGGTAACGGTTGGTTCATGAGGAATTTCTTTCTCTGTCTGATTAAGCGTGGTGCGGCTTTTTATGATAAAAGAAAACGTAATCGCAGAAATTGCGAAGCCGGCGACAAACAGAAAAGTATTTTTCCATGCGGGCGGAAATCCCAAAAACGGCAAGAAAAAGATAATTAACCCGAGTGCGAATAACGTAGCATAATACCTCATATGTAAGAAATCATATCACAATTTGCGCAAAACGAGGAGCTACTCCCCTTCTACAATCACCACAAATTCCCCTCTTATTTTTTCTTTATTTTTTTCAAAAGATGAGAATAATTCATCAGCTGTTCCCCAAATCCCCTCTTCGTATATTTTTGTAAGTTCCCGAGCAATAAAAATTTTTCTATCGTGAGTAAGAAATTTCTTCAAAGACACGAGGGTTTTCATAATCCGATGCGGTGATTCATAAAAAACTACTGTTCGTTTTGACACAGCAATTTCCTTAAAGAGTGTCTCTCTTCCCTTTTTATGCGGCAAAAATCCCAAAAATAAAAAATCGGACGCAGGCATTCCACTAATAGAGAGCGCGGCAATCGCGGCATTTGCGCCAGGAATAGAAACGACAGAAATTCCTGCGTCGCGCGCGGCTTCAACAAGCCGGCCGCCGGGATCAGAAATCCCCGGGGTCCCCGCGTCAGACACCAGCGCAAGATTTTTTCCCTCTTCAAGAAAAGTAAGAATTTTTTTAATTGATGCTCCGCTTTGTTGTTCGTTATACGCAATCAAGTGTTTGCCGACAATGCCATGCCGTTCAAGGAGTCGTTTCGTCACTCGCGTGTCCTCGCACACAACGACATCCGCTTCTTTTAAAATCCGAAGCGCCCGGAGTGTTATATCTTCTAAGTTCCCGATTGGAGTTCCTACAACGTATATCGTAGACATAAAAATAGAGTATATATACGCACTGTACATATACTCTAATGGTTACGCAAGATATTATATATTTCTATCATTGATCATCGCTTGGTACTAATTCTCCTGTTTTCGGATCTCGTACAAATCGAATTGGTTTAGCAGTGTTTGTCGGATCTACAATAACTTCTTTCGTAACTTCCACGCGAGGGAACTTTCCTCTCCATGAAGGAAGCGCCCGCAACGTGCGTCTCAATTTTATGTTTAAAATTGCGTCAAGCCCGCTTGCTCCCGTACCCTGCTCTTTCGCAAGATGCGCGATTGCCCTCAACGCTCCTTCCGTAAAACATAATTCTGTTTTTTCATTTTTTGCCACGCGTTCATACCATTTAACCGGCGCATTCACGGGTTCTGTTAAAATACGGTACAAATCATCTTCCGAAAGCTCGTTAAACGCAACAATATTGTGAAATCGGCGTATAAGCTCTAGAATAAATCCGTATTTTTCCAAATCTCCGGGCGTTACATCCTGAAGAACTTTTTTCCCACCATTGTTTTGCTGTTCACGAAGTTTTGCTCCAAAACCAATCCCGCCTTCACAAATTCGATTTCGTATAATTGCATCAAGCCCTTGAAATGCGCCGCCACACACTAAAAAAATCATCTTCGTGGGAAAAATAAATTGCTGGCGATTAGAATCGGTAAAAGTAAAATCTTCGCCGGACAACAAGCGCAACAATTCATGCTGTACGCCCTCTCCGGAAACATCTCGCCAAAACGACATGGACGGCTTTGCCAGTTTGTCAATCTCGTCAATGTAAATCATACCAATCATTGCCTTATTAAAATCATACTGGCACCGTGCAATAAGTTTCCCGAGCATGTCTGAAACGCTACGACCCACATACCCCGTGTCTGTTAGCGCAGACGCATCCTCACTCACGAACGGCAATCCCAAACGAAACGCAAGCGTTTCAGCCATATATGTTTTTCCAGATCCTGGAGGTCCAATTAAAAGAGTATTATTTTTTCTGGTGAACTCATTCAGATTTGTTGTCCCAGAGCGAGCTAACGCGCTTTTCACTTCTGCATAATGATAATACGCCGCAACAGAGATTGCTCGCTTTGCCCCTTCCTGGCCAATCAGACTTTCGTCAAGCATTTTTTCATTGTCCCTAGGTTTCGGAGGGAAATCAACGAGCTGAGAAACCACTCGGTTTTTTTGCCCTGTTTTTTTGTCAGCCACTTCGGGAGCGGCGCTGACGCCACTTTCTTCCTCAAATATTTGGAAACATATTGCGGCACATTCGTGACAGATATACGTCTTCTTTTTCGTCTTTCTGAGAAAACTTTGAATGACCGGGCGTGTTTTCCCGCAAAAACTACACGGTCTGATAAGCTCATTTTCTTCCATCTCTGACGACCCCAAACATCAAAATACTCTATAGCAGAGTATACTTGAAAGTCTGCCACAATAACAGTTTTGCTATTATCGCAGAAGGCGTATGCTAATTTTATAGATATCCCCTGCTCCAATCGTAAAAATAACGCTCTCTTTTTTTATACTATAGAGATGGGAAATAATTTTTTCAAAACTGTCAAAAAAAATAACATTTTTTACCTGTAGTGAGTTTACCGAACCATTATATTTTTTTATTTTTTCTACAAGTATTTCTGAATTTATACCTTCATACCCTTTTTCTCGTGCGGCATAAATGGGAAGAATTATGACTTCGTCAGCATCATTAAAACTCTGTGAAAATTCGCTTAAAAGCAATTTTGTTCTGCTATACAGATGCGGCTGAAAAACAACAATTATTTTTTTGTCTCTAAATAATTCCCGTGCGGCTTTAAGTGTTGCTTTTATTTCTGTTGGATGATGTCCGTAGTCGTCATATACCAAAGCCCCATTTTTTGTTTTTCCTTTATATTCAAATCTCCGCCATGTTCCACTAAACTTGTTTAGTGCCCCGAGTGAAGTCGAGGGGCTGGTCTTTAAAATCTCTGCTACAGCAAGCGCCGCTTGCGCATTCAACACATTGTGAGCTCCGGGGACATTAAGTTTTAAAGATTTTGTGTCTTCTTTTGTATAGTCAATAATATTTGCCTCTACACCTTTAAGAACAGGCATAATCAGCGGGTCATTTGGATTCGTCACGATAAAGCCGTCTTTGGGAACTTTTCGCGCTAGTTCATTAAACGCACTTTGAATGTCAGCAATATCTTTATAGTAATCAAGGTGGTCATTATCAATATTAGTAATCACTAAAATATTTGGATGTAAATGTAAAAATGAGCGTTTGTATTCACACGCCTCAACAACAAAAATGTCACTCTTACCTTGAACAAAATTGGTTTTCCCCTCGGTAAGTATGCTCCCCACAATAATAGTCGGAGATTTTTTTGCATCAGAGAGAACCTTTCCAATCATCGCAGTTGTTGTGGTTTTCCCATGACAACCAGATACTGCAATTGTAAACATGCCCTGCGAAATTGCTCCGAGCGCTCCTGGGTATGAAAACATTGGAACCTTAAGCTCTCGCGCCTTATCAAATTCCGGATTCCCTTCTCCCACCGCAGGCGTATAAATCGCCACATCAATATCCTTTGT
>CAYZKP010000071.1:0-4514 GCA_964479245.1 uncultured Candidatus Saccharibacteria bacterium
ACTCTGTCCCTACACGACGCTCTTCCGATCTGATTTCACGGGGAATTCGAGAACAAATGTGCTCGCGGTATCCGCGGGTTGTCCGACTTCAGGATAGTACGGAACACCTAAGTCTTTAAGCATTTTAAAGAGCGGATTATGCGACTCAATCCGGATGCGACGAATATAGTGCTCCGCATACCGCGGGTGACACCCCGATGAGGAGTCAAACAGCTGCGAACCATTTCCAGAGGGCTTCACGCAGGTAATCGCCGTTGACTCGTTAACACCGAACCGGCGCGCATATTTTTTGTTCGTGGTAATTGCAACCTCACGCAAATGCTTCATCGTCTCCTCGTTGCGAAGCGCAGGGCAATCCCACTGACCAGTAATAGAAACACCAAGTAGCCGCTCTTCGTCGCAATTTTTCTTCCACGCTTTCGAAAGATATGGAAACTTAGTGAGTGTTGACTGATACGTCCCCAAGATAGTGGCAACGCGGACTTTTTCCATTAAATCTTTTTCGGTATCTTCCGGGCGGGCAATCACTTCAGAGAGATTGCAGAATTGTTTTGATTTGAGATTAATTTCTCCACACGGATTAAGTCCTGACCTCCCCGCATCTTTTTTGAATACTTTCCACCGACGGAGAGGTACTTGCTTTTCAAGTCCTCCTCGATTAAAAAGACCACGCTCACCCGACTTGCCTTTCACTAGATTGAGCCACTCTTCAAGAAAATATTCCGAAGTCGGTTTTTCATTGTACGCAACAGAATTGTTCGCCATGCTTCTCTCCGGATGCGTTAAATAAAATTGGCCGTTCTTTGCTTCCTTCATTTCCACGTCGTCTAAATCAGACAGAGATATAAGCGCGCTGCGCCGCACACCGCCCATGACCACCACTTCTCCGATTTTGCAGATAATGTCGTGCACATCAATGGGAGAAAGCCGACGCCCTTGTTTACCAAAGATTTTTGCGCGAGCAAACACGAGGAGATTACGAAGCGGCTCGGGCCCCGAGGCTCGCCCGCCCATTGTAGCAAGTCGCGCTCCCTGCGGCCGTATCAGAGAATAATCAAACGCAATATCTTTTCCGCTTGCCCATGTGGTAAGACCGGTAACAATCGCATCCGCCCATCCTTCTTTACTGTCGGGAATCACAAATGTAGCGAGCGTTTTTCCGGTTTGTTTTTTAATAATTGGGAGTAATTCGGTGTTTTGCCGTTCAACAGAGAATCCAAGTCCGGAACCGCACATTAAAACATAAGCAATTTCTCCAAAATCTTGCCATTTTGTTGGGGCAATAAATGAACAATTATATGCGGCAACGTTAGTGGAACGAGACGCCTTCCCCGCGCTCCAGAGAAGCCGCATTGATCCGAGCGCTTTCATGTTGACCATATATTCTTCAATTTCGGCATATTCTTTGTCAGAAAGTTTGTCGCCAAGATTTTCTTTCATGAAGCCAACATACCGTTGTATCGTCTCAACCCACGTCTCTCGTCGATGTTCTTCCGGAATCCAACGAGAGTAGGTGGTATAATAGACGAATTCAGCAAGTTGGTTACGAAAATATTTTTTACTTTCCTCGGCAAGGTCACGCACTTTTTGTGGCACTTCTCCTTTTTGGCCACGAAGCTCTGCGCGTTTTTGACGATATAAAATATATGCCTTTGCAACCTTTGCAAAATCTTCCAAAATCAGCTCTTCCTCAACCATGTCTTGAATTTTTTCAACGTGTGGAACAAAGTTTTTGTCTCGGAATGCTAGTTTGCTTAATTTAGTAGCAACTTTTCGCGCAAGCGCATCAGCGTTCTCGCGCGTGCCCTCGTTGCTTGCAAGCATTGCCTTATATATAGCGTTTGAAATTCGCTCTACATCAAAAGGAACAAGCAGTCCATTTCTTTTTTGGACCTTTTTAACGAGATAGACGCGTTTTGCTGAAGTGGGCATATAGTTTGAATTGCCGAGAAACAAAATGCTGAACCCTTGTCGCTCGGCTATTAATATTTAGTAAAAGTACTACATATTCCGTTAATACTTTTATTGTAACCGAAACACGCTACGCCTGTAACTGTGGATAACATCAAATTAAAAGGACTCACAATGCGTGAGTCCTGCATAATTCTCTATTTGAAATCGCCATAGTCGGAAAGCCATTCTTCGTATCGCGCATCTGCCGCTTTTTTCCATTTCCATAGATTTGCAAGAGCAAAAAAGAAGTTGAGCGCCACAAACACCCACGCGCCCGTGAGAAACGCATACACAACAAGTACCCCGCCGCTCAATGCCATAGTAAAAAAAGCGCCTGGCTTTGGGAGTGAAATAATGCCTGCCGCGATTCCTAAAAGTCCAAGAATTCCGAACACATCAAGCAGTGTCGTAATATTTTCGCCCATGAACAGAAATGCAAGAGCTACGGCTACCACAACCCCAAAAAGCACTTTCGCGGTACGCGGCTTAATATTACATACCTGAAAAAGCGCCGATACAGTAAGCGCCAGTTGCAGTGTCGTAAAAAGTGTATTATGCAAGAAAAAATATGAATAGAGCGCAAGCGTAAAACCAGCAACGGCAAAAACAGGATATCTTCCCCTTTCGTAAACCGTCGCATAGATAGCGGCACACGCCGCGCTATATGCAATCGCATTCCATACGCCACCGGTAAACATTGTAAAACCAAGAAACGCGAGAACCGTTTCCATGTTTCCTATTTTCCACGAGACTGAACATCTTATACAACGCTAACAATTCCTCTTGTTTTTGCAACTTAAAACGAAACGAGGACCGCTACAATATCTTCCAAATATTGCATACTGTATAATCTATATAATGAACATTTCTGGCGTCCATCAATTTGTTGCTAAAAGAAAAGGACCAACGGTCGTTGTGTTCGGGGGAACACACGGAGATGAAATAAGCGGCATCAACGCAGTAAGGCGTTTACGCAACGATTTCTCTACTCAACGTTTGGAGTTATCGCGCGGAACACTTTATGTAGTAGAAGCAAATGAGGCCGCTATTGCTTTGGGGAAACGCTACGTGGAACACAACCTGAATCGTCTGTATCGAGACACATATGAAAGTTCGATAGACACATCTTCATACGAATTTAAGCGTGCTCAAGAATTAAAACCGCTGCTTGAAAGATGCGAGTATTTCCTTGATCTTCACTCCGCCCCCATAGCTCAAGACCCATTTTTTGTTTGCGATGAAAAATATGCACAATTTTTTCTTACGCTCGGTGAATACAAAATTATCGTTGGGTGGAATACATTTGCTTCTGCCACTATCGCCGGTGACAGTGACAGTTACGCTGATAAGCATGGAGCTATTGCGGCAACATTTGAAGCGGGATCTCACCAAGATCCACGTGCTGCAGAAATAGCTTATGATACGTCCATTAAACTCCTCGTAAAGGCAGGTCTCATAGAGGATAAGAACAAGACAGCTCATGCTGTGGAGCAGAAGAAAACCGGAGCAATATATGAAATGTATCGCGTGATCACAAAAGACGCGCAGGATTTTTCTTATGCGATTGAACCAAAGAATTTCATTTTTATTGGTAAGGGAGAAGTGTTTGCACAACAGAACAAGATATCGCTTGTTGCCGAAGAAGACAGCGTTCTTCTCATCCCCATGAAGCCAGAAGATACTAAAGTCGGAGAAGAAGTGTGCTATCTTGGTAGAAAAGTTCACATAAAAAACCAGAGCGGCAAAAGAGAGGCGAGTTAAGTTTACTTTACTTCGGAATCAAGAATCATATTATTCAACCACTTCCGCTTTGTAAAAAGCGCCGCCAGATTTGATCATTAAATCTTCATCAGCAACAAACGCGTCGGCATTCAGAGCACTGAAGAGAAGCGCGTTAACCGGAACCGGACGATTATCGATTTCACTGAAATACACACCTCCTTCTTTGGTGATATACACAACGCCGCCGCGATAAAAGAACGCACCAACCGACACATTACTGCCGTTTTCTATAGAAATTTCAGAATTGCAAAACGACGGACGGCCGCAAAAAATAGCTGGAAGTGGTTTGTCGTCTATGAATCGCACAAAAACGTCGCCATGTTCAAGAAAAAGACCGAGATCGTCCGATACGTCGGTCGGCATATCAGCGACCGGAGAGTTTTTCGCATTTTTTATAATTGCAGCTTGTGAGTCCTGTGCTTGTCGAGTTAACACTTCACGTACGATACGTATTTCATCTTCCGTAAGCACGGTAAGTTGCGGCTTCTCTTTGATTAGAAGTGCTTGCACCGAGGTCACCACTTGAGGATCAACTACCACCACCCGAGTCCAGGTTTTATATTCAGGCTTCTTTACTTCAAGTACATACGCTGACGGCGCAAGATTGCCAATGTAAAACTCGTGGTCAAGAATCCCCGTTTCTCCAAGGGGTTCACCATTTAAAAACACTGAAGCGCCCTCATACGGAATTGAAACGTGAGTGCCCCCCACGCGCACAAATCCGAAACCCGATTTAAATCATTCTCTTGCTGCTCTTGTGACATCACTTTTCTTACTTT
>CAYZKP010000072.1:0-2816 GCA_964479245.1 uncultured Candidatus Saccharibacteria bacterium
TTCGTAGGCATAACGGAGAATTATCAGACAGACGCACTATTTCTTTACCACCTTTTCGGCATGAGAGAACTTTGTTCTGACCAGAATATTTCAAAAAAATATTTTAGTCCGGAAAAACTTTCAAAAAAACTACAAAACGCCATTCTTCAACGAAACACAGAGGATGTACAACTGTACGAATATGCGCTACTTTTGAACAAAAGCGTTGAGATGCGCCTTGTGAGGTTTATGGCCTTCTGCTACATTATGCGCAAAACAATTTTACTGATTGTATATGACGCGTCCTTTATACTGCGAAAGCATATTCCATTTTACGCGCGATTACTTGACAACATAAAAGATATCCCGTTGCTTTTTAAAAAAGTGTAATTAATCCCAATGGAAAGAATAAAGGTATACAATATTTCAAAAACATTTCAAATCAGTGGCGGTGAAAACAAATCAGTCCTTCAAAGAGCCATCTCTGTCTTTTCGGACAAAGAGCAAAAACAAACGCTTCACGTACTCACGGATGTTTCTTTTACCGTAAGCGCGGGAGAAATTCTTGGAATTGTCGGGCGGAATGGGTGCGGGAAAAGCACGCTTTTGAGAATACTTGCCGGAATTATGGAAAAAGACGCGGGGGTCGTAGAAACAGATGGCAAGATAGTGGCAGCTATTCAACTTGACACCGGGATGAAGAGCCGCTTAACTATGGAAGAAAATATACTGCTCCTCTCCTCCTTTCTTCATTTCACTCACAAAGAAAAACAAGAGAAACTCGATTCAATTATAGAGTACTCGGGACTTCGCGATTTCGTGCATACCAAATGGTATCAATTTTCGAGTGGAATGAAGCAACGGGTCGTTTTTGCCGTGAGCGTGCACGCAGAGCCAGACATTTTTCTGTTGGATGAAGTATTTGCGGTTGGAGATGAACAATTTCGCCAAAAGGGCTTTAAAAAATTTGAGGAATTGAGGGAAAAAGGCGCGACCATTGTTATCGCTGGGCACAACCTTCCTCTGTTGGAAGATTATTGCGATAAAGTTATCTGGATCGACGCGGGGAAAATACGCATGGAAGGCAAAAGTTCTGATGTCATACAAGCGTATAAGGACTATGAAAAATGACCCGTTTACAGCGTTCCTTAAGACGCATAGAGATAAAACTTTTTTTCTCGCGGTACCGGAAGGAAACAGCGGAGACGCACTGCTTAGGAAGGGGCTTGAAATATATCTAAAAGAAAATGGACATGTAGTAACAGGCGATATAGATAATGTCGATATCATTTTAATACACGGAGGAGGAAACATTGACGATGTGTGGCATGGCGGAAAAAATCTTTTTATCCGCCTTGCGCGGAGTTATCCGAATAAAAAAATTGTTGTCGCCCCTAATACTTGCCACTTCAAGGAAACAAATTTTGAGAAAGTCTTGAATAATTGTATCCAAGAAGTGCATTTTTTCACGAGAGAAAAAAAATCTTTCAATCGGCTGAAACAAATGCGCCTCAATAAGAATATACACATATATCTTTCTCATGACACCGCTTTTTTATTAGAAGGTACGCCGTATCTCAATGCCATTGAAAAGCGCTGCAAAGATGGGTACACGCTATTCGCATTTAGAACAGACAAGGAGAGCGCCGTGCTTCCTGTAGCATATAGTCCACACAAAAAAGGGGTATTAAATAAAATAAAGTACGCGTATCTCATGTGGTGCATACGAAAATTTTTGAGAAAGGAACTAGGGGGCGCATATTCAGGAAGAAAAATTGTAGACGATGTTTCATTCAGAGATTTTGACACTTTTATCAGTGTTATTTCGCGCGCCTCAAAAATCTACACGGACCGGCTTCATGTTGGCATAATGGGAGCATTACTCAAAAAAGAAGTCCATTTATTCAAAACAAAATATGACAAAATAGATGGAGTATACGAGCAAACGCTCTGTCACTACCCGAATGTTGTAAAAGAGTTTTAATTCTTTTTTATGAAAGCAATTAGACGCGCGTATGAATATAAAAGATATTTTGTAAGCAATCAGCAGGGGATTTAGTGGGCTTATAAAACGCAAAAACCTGCGGAGTAACCACGTTGCTCCATGAGGTGTTCTTAGGGTCGCGCATAATATCGCAAGGAGAGACACCAAACCATTTCTGACGACAGAACGTATAATCCAAAAGAAACTGTAATGGTGAGCTCGTATATATATAATGTCACGTTTAATGCCGTAGCCTCGCGCCCAATATTGCAAATTTTTTTCCGCCATACCTATGCCGTGTATAAGATATAGTGCACGTATTTTTCTATATGTTCTGATTGAGTATTTAAAGACTGATTCATTGTGGGAATGGAAAACCGCAGGACGTGGATCATATACGACAGCTAAACCCTGGCGTTGCGCTCTTACTGCCCACTCCTGATCTTCCGCATACGGCAGTTCTTCATTAAATGGTATTTTTAACCAAATCTCTTTTGTGATAGCCGCATTGGTATTAGAGAAAAAAGGATCATCTCTCTGAATTTTTCTATCCTCTGCCCACGAATCAAACTGTTCTCTTTTTTCGAGTGGATTACAGTCCGCGAAAGGAATTTGTTTGCCGTATACTCCGGCATTGTTTGAAATACTAAAATTTTTAGTCAGGTTTAAAAGCCACTCTTTATTTGTCGGTATCGCGTGTCCCGACAAAAAAATAAGATATTCTCCTTCTGCGGCCTCGCACCCGATATTTAAAGCTCTTCCATACGTAAAATCTCTTTTTTTAATTTTTAAAATTTTTGTGTGAAATTGTGAAGCTATGCGCACCGTATCATCCGTTCTTTCCGAATCAACA
>CAYZKP010000072.1:2855-4206 GCA_964479245.1 uncultured Candidatus Saccharibacteria bacterium
GAAAACACGGCCTGAAGGCATGCCCCCAATTTTTCCTCTTCATTATATGTTCTGATGATGATACTTGCCTTCATGAAAGTTCTCTTATTATTTCAAAAAATGCTTTTCTGAAGCAACGCAATGAATCATCCTTGCGTGGTATTTTTTTGACTGCTTCCTGTAACAGTGCGCGCGCGGCATCTTTGTGGTCGAGAACGAATTTTATTTTTTGATTTATTTCATCAAAATTATTCGGATCATTGACGATAAAAATTTCATCAAACAGATATTTTGTTCCCACTCCGCCCGATATGACGGGGAAGCATCCGCAAAGCGCCGCCTCCATCGTGGCTGTAGGATGCGGGTCATGGTCGGGAATATGAATAAGAAATGAGCACAGATTATAATATTCTTCAACATTTTTTTGCCAACCAACATACTGCAGTTTGTTGTTTTTTAAGGCGGTTTGTAGAACACGAGGCCGAAAAAGACCATCTCCGACCACGATGAATTTCTCAAAATACGGGCACTGCAAACCAAAATCAATAATTCTCTTAATATTTTTGTCGGGGTCAAGACGTCCTACATATAATCCGTAATTTTTTCTGGGCGTGCCGCGATCACGCACATCTTTAGGATAGGGAGGGCATATTCGTATCGGTACATTAATAAATGAAGGAACGTGCTTCTTGTGTTCCTCTGAAACGCTGATAATGCCGTCTATCGCGTGAAGGAGTGTTCCCCATTCTGTTCTGCGACTTCGTAAACTATACAAGAACAGGTCGGCATCAAGATAGATTATTTTTAGGTCTTTATATTTTTTTTTAAGCGCAAAGGCGGTCGGAATAGGCAATCCTCCATCTACAATGAGAATATCTGCTTGTTCTCGCATGCATAAACCGCGCAGAAAAGAAAGGAGCGCGTATGTGCCTCCGCCAATAACAGGGTACGCCTGTATGGCGCGAGCAAATTTTTCCAAAGGAAGTATTTTTACTCGCGCGCCAACTGCCTCTGCAAAACCGAGGTGCGCTTCATGCGGAGAATGCGATAAAAAAAGTATCTTCATATTCCAATATGCTTTTTTATCTTTTGTATAAAAATTGCCGTATCAAATTGCCGCGCGTGCCTTATGCACGCATCTTTGTAATGCTCCGGAGATGCTCCAACAATTTCAATTGCTTTCGCGAGTTTTATTTCGTCTATCCTGTCCAATAAAATACCCGTAACGCCGTCAAGTATCGTTTCTTTATAACCGCCTTCATTTGGAGCAATGACCGGTTTTCCTCCAGCCATCGCTTCTATCGCGGTCATGCCGAAATCCTCATCTTCGGCGGTCGTAATAAATCCCTTGCAGTTAGCGTACAAGGTACGA
>CAYZKP010000072.1:4265-4496 GCA_964479245.1 uncultured Candidatus Saccharibacteria bacterium
CGCAGTTCTTCTTCGCTGACAGCACCGCGATACGTGACATTTAAGGGCATATTTTTCAGTATCTTTTCTGAATACTTCCTATGATGCTCCTCACATTCTCCCACAATAATCAAGGATTCATTTGGCAGTGTTCGGAACGCGCCAATCTGCATTTCCACCCGCTTTGTCGGAATCATTCGATTGACGGATAGCCAAAAATCGCCACTTGTTCTGTACGCGAATTGGCTGCAA
>CAYZKP010000073.1:0-4481 GCA_964479245.1 uncultured Candidatus Saccharibacteria bacterium
TTTGTCAGAGAAAATTCTGTCAAAGAACTGCTTATGCGATGGAAGATATATCTTTCGTTTCTCGTAGCGGCATTATCGTATGTAATAGTGCGAACAAACATCGTAGGTTCGATATTTACCGGTTCGCTCCTTGAGCCCGTGCCATTCTTTGACAGAACGTTCACGATGCTGAAAGCATTTATATCCTATGTATATCTTACAATTGTAGGAACACCACTCTCTGCTGTTCATGTTACCCCCATTGAATCTTCATTGTTTTCTATAAAAGTGTTTTTTTCTTCGCTTGCGCTTCTTGGTATCGCAGGTGCCGCAGTCTACTTCTTCAAAACACAAAAAAAATTATTTTCTTTTGCCATCGTGTGGTTTTTCGTGGCACTTTTGCCAGTTTCAAACATTGTGCCGCTTTCAACCTTTGTAGCTGAACACTATGTATATACCGCCTCATTTGGGTGGGCGCTCCTCGTTGGTTTATTATTTGAAACTGCGCGCTCAAAAATACGCTTAAGACACATGATAATCCTTTTGTGGACTGCGGTACTGTTACTTGTCGGTGTGTATGGATATCTTACGTTTGACCGAAATTTTGATTGGAAAGATAGCGCGGCAATTTTTAACGCAGCGCTTGCGCTCAATCAGGATTATGCCGGAGGATATAATGGCCTCGCGTTTCAGTATCGGATGCAAAAAAATTATGATCAAGCAATACAGTATGCTCAAAAAGCCATTGAAAAAAACCAAAATTACTACATCAGTTATGCGCTTCTTGGAGAAATTGCGATGGAACAAGGCCGCTGTGAAGAAGCCATCCCCTATTTTGATAAAGTAATTGAACTGAATAACAATTACGTTTCAAGTTTTCTAAATCGCGGAGTGTGTTTCTTTAACCTTAACCGTTTTGCTGAAGCTGAATCAGATTTTGTCAAGGCTCTCGCGTTATATCCTGATTATGTGCTCGCACACCGCAATCTGGGAATGGTGTACGCAGTCACTCAGCAATATGACAAAGCAGTTCCGCACCTAGAACGAGCCGTTCAGGGCGGTAATGACGTAAAGGCGGAATATACGCTTGGTGTATCACTACTTAATGTTGGCAGGTTAACCGAGGCAAAAACGCATCTCGAAAACGTGCTGCGCACTCTGCCAGAAAACAAAGAAGTGCAAGAAGCGCTTCACAAAATTTCTCAGTAGTATGTTTGCGATTAAACAAAAAACAGTAATCACTCTCACTATCATTACGATTATAGGTGTCGCATTTTTATTGCGCATATGGGACATTGACAGCCGCGATCTTATAGGAGATGAAGCCGCGTACGCCTTTCGCTCTGTGGGCTATATAGACTACCTCGGTACCAGTTTCCAAACACAGCCAATTGAGTGGTTTAAAAATTCAGAGCTTCCATGGTGGACGAGGCTCTCTTTCCATGATCATCCCCCATTTGGATTTTTTGTTCAAAATCTTTTTTTCAATATATTGGGCGACAGTATTTGGGTTGCACGCTTTCCTGCAGTTCTTTTTGGAACAGCGTTTGTGTTTTTAATATATCTCATAACCCGCCGCCTCTTTAGCGAGGCGGCGGGCATCGCCGCAGCCGCACTTACGGCAGTGAGTGCGGCTGCGGTATGGATTTCCCGCGCCGCTCTCCTTGAACCAACGCTCCTGTTTCTTATCCTTCTTAATATTTATTTTTTCTTGCGTTTCGCGCAAGAAATTTCATGGAGAAAAAAATATTGGTGGCTTTTCGGCGGAGTGCTCGGCCTTGTCTTTCTCACAAAATACACGGGAATATTTATAATACCGCTCTATGTCGTTTATATAATTCTATTTTATAGAGACATGTTCAGAGATTGGCGAACATATGCAACATTTTTTATCGCCGCGACCTTGTTCACGCCAGTGATTATATACAATGTGATGCTCTTTAAAACAACCGGGCATTTTGATTTACAAATCGCGTACGCATTAGAACAAGATACGCCAGAATGGACTGGCCTTTTAGGAAAAACGGGGTCACGGTTTAACGATTTGCCTTCTAACTGGCTACCGCTCTTTGGCATGCCGCTGACACTTTTATCTGGTTTCGGTTTCCTCCACGCGATACGGACATTGCGACAACAAAAACATACCGGTGTAGTATTTTTGCTGTCGTATCTTTTTTTTGTGACAGTACTCTTGATTACAACCGGTGCGGCAGACCGTTTTCTTATTCTCTATCTTCCTGCACTTATTATGATAAGCGCATTTGGTATAGCCACTTTATGGCAATATGGCAGACAACAATGGCAACGCTACGCTTTTGTGCTCTGCATCATCGCCCTTGCAGGAGGAGAAATTGTTTTTATGGTACAAAAAAATTTTATTGCGTATCCCGATTACGGGGTTGCAAAACTTGATCAATATTTTACGCAAGAGTTTAAGGGTGTCATATCTGGCGCAGTTCCCGAATCAGAAAATCAACATCTTACAGGGGTCATCCGCGCTTACTCTAAAAAGCAAGCAGCAGGAGAGGAAAAATTGTACGCGATTATTTATGACGACAGCGTCGCGCTTTCTACGCTACAGTGGATATTTTACCGACGTTTTTTTTATCACAGTACGCCAACATTTTTTGTAGAAAACTGGAATGAAATACAGACATCTCCTGTCGCACAAGAGCAATTTAAAAATTTCACGCTCTATTTCGTAGAGCCAACCGCGCACACGCTCTTAAACCCTTTTAAGCGAGACAAAACTGCCGGTGTGGAGTTTGAAGCGCTTCTTGTAAAAAAGAGTTTAACGCCGGCACAAGTTATTACGAATAAAGATGGCATGTCCATGTTTAACGTTTACAAATTCACCTTGTAAAAAAAGTGAGTATAATAAAGATATGATGAGTCGTGGATTTATGCCCCTTATACCATTCCTTATTGCTCTTGGCATCACCCTTCTTCTGCCTGCAAGTTCAGCGCTTATTACGAAAATGGTAGTTGACACTAGAGAGAAGGTGATAGAACCTTCTCAAAATGAAAACGGAGAAATTGCCCTCAAAACAGAAAACAGTAAACTCGATATTGAAAAAGCAGAGAACGTTCTAAAAAAAACCAACACGGCACCGAGAGCGCCCACACTAAACGAGCCGACAGAATCGATACAGCCCACAGAAACATTAGAACAGCCTCCCGTTATAGCTCTACCTTTAGAACCTGCCCTTAATACAAATGCCGTCGAGCAAACAACAGAACCGCCCACGCTACAGCAGGAATTAAAAGAGTCGGCGCCCTGTGAGACAACAGTACGGCCACAATTCACCGCGGACATCACAGATTTTTCAAAAATTAAAAGAATTGTAGCTCCCGGAATTCACACGACCGGAGAACCAAAGGGGTACACATTAATAGACACTGGCCGCGTACGCGTGCCGGTCTATGCCCCAACAACAATGACACTTGAAACCGGCATTTACAAAAAAGATACGATAGAAAGCTCCGCGTATTATCTCCTCTATTTCATACTGGAAGAAAACTGCGATTATAAAATGATGTTTAGCCACCTTGATGAGGTAATAACCGCCATTGACGACCAGCTAGAGAATACGCCAACCGTTGGAGAGACACCAACAGCGCGTGTCCGTACTACTGTCACACTTAACACGGGCGACCTTATTGGCTATGCAAAAGGAGCAGAAAGCGGCTACTTTGACGTTGGCATGTATCACAGCAAAGAGGCCGGACCGCTCAAAGCGGCATATAATTATTATGAGGACCTCGGCTATGCGGTGTGTTGGACTGATTTTTATAGACCCTCAACGAGAGAGCAACACTATAAAAATCTCTTTGAAGGGCCTCAAATTGTGTGTTTCTTTTAGCGCAAAAAATAACCACAAAATCGGAAGCACACTAAACCAAGAAACCCTTTTATATTAAAAATTCTTCAAAGCATATTCCAATATTATGAGCACGGTGTGTATCGTCACTCCAACATACAACGAACGGTCAAATATTCCTCTGTTAATAGAGAAAATTTCGGCACTTCAAACAATGCAGCGTCCCACTGTATATGTGGTTGACGACAACTCACCCGATGGAACAGGGGACGTGGCAGAAAAACTTTCAACGCAATTTCCAGTAACCGTCATCCACCGCCCACAAAAAGAAGGCCTCGGACGTGCATATGTAGATGCGTTTCAGCAAATTTTAGTGAACGGAAATTGCAATTATATCATTCAGATGGATGCCGATCTTTCTCACGATCCATCGGTAATCCCCAAAATGTTAGAGAAAATGACAACATATGACATTGTTGTGGGTTCTCGGTACGTACCCGGTGGCGCTGTTGTAAAGTGGGGACTCCTGCGGCGATTGTTAAGCAGATTTGGCAACATGTACAGCAGGACAGTACTAAATCTCCCCTACCGCGATGTCACGAGCGGGTTTAAATGCTACCGGAGAAATGTTCTTGCGGAGCTTGTGCGAAACTCATTTGATTCTATTGGATATAATTTCCA